>WGED01000353.1 GCA_015492915.1 Cyclobacteriaceae bacterium | reverse complement strand
CATCATCACATTGTTCTATCCCATGGATAATTCATCCAATAATTATCTGTGGATTGCAGGAGGATTAATACTCGGCGGTGTTATAGGTTATATTGCGGCCAACAAAGTAAAAATGACCGCCATGCCGGAGATGGTCTCAATCTTCAACGGCCTCGGCGGCGCCTGCTCGATGCTCATCGCCTCAGTGGAATTTTTCAACCTGCCCCCGGGCACACCCATGATGAGCACTCAGGTGCTGATCATCATTTTCGCACTGTTTGTGGGTAGTGTAGCTTTTACCGGCAGTATGGTAGCATGGGGCAAGCTCGACGGCTTTCTGCGTGACAACCTTGTACTGCCGGCTCCGCAGGTCATCAATGTAGTGTTACTTGTGGTTATCATCGGCCTGAGTGGTTACATCATGATGCAACCTGCTTTTGATATAACACTCGTAATTATTCTGCTCATTTTATGTCTTGTATACGGTGTTACTTTTGTCACACCGATCGGCGGCGGCGACATGCCGGTGGTTATTTCACTACTCAACTCCTTTTCAGGGATCGCTGCAGCGGGCGCAGGACTTATCTACGGCAACCAGGTGATGATCGTGGGCGGTATCATCGTGGGTGCTGCGGGCACAATACTCACCGTGCTGATGTGTAACGCCATGAACAGGTCGCTGCTCAATGTAGTCATCGGAGGCTTCGGCGGAAAGACGACCGGAAGTGCAGGCGGAAGGGAAGAAGTGATCAAGGAAGCGACGGTCAGTGATGTGGCCATCCAGTTGAAATATTCGAATAAGGTGATCATCGTTCCGGGTTACGGTCTTGCCGTGGCACAGGCACAGCACGCCTGCCATGACCTGGAGAGGGTGCTCGAAGCGGAAGGCGTGGATGTGAAATATGCCATTCATCCCGTAGCCGGAAGGATGCCGGGACACATGAATGTGCTCCTCGCCGAAGCGGATGTATCGTACGACAAATTATTGGAGTTGGAAGAGGCTAACGAACAATTCCCCACTACCGACATGGTGCTGGTGATCGGTGCCAACGATGTGGTAAACCCCGCTGCCAAGGAAGACCCGGGCAGTCCGATCTACGGCATGCCGATCCTCGATGTGGAACTGGCAGGCACCGTGATCGTGATGAAACGAAGTATGCGCCCTGGATATGCCGGCATCCAGAACCCGTTGTTCTTCGGTGATAAGACGAAAATGCTTTTTGGCGATGCCAAAGACTCGCTGAACAAGTTGAAGGAAGAGGTAGGGAACTCGTAATCCTTCATGAGAAATGAACGAATTTTCAAAGCCGGGCTTGTCCCGGCTTTTTTATTGGTGATAGACCTTCAAGGTTTTGCAAACCTTGAACGTTTACTCTTTTCCATCCGAAAACCTCCAAGGGTTCCAAACCCTTGGAGGGTTGATAAAAACATTCCCCGCAACAAACCTTCGGGTAAACGGTTTAGTATCAGGAACGAACGTTATGAAAAAGAAAGATTTTCCGCATTCGCCCCACACCACCCGGAATATCATTTGGTACGATGGCGTCTGCAACCTGTGCCATTGGTCTGTGCGGTTTGTGAAGCGGCATGACAAAAAGGGCATTTTTTCATACAAACCATTGCAACAGCAAGGGGAGGCCGATCCCGAAAGCATCGTTTATCTGAGAGATAAGATCAGGTACGACCGCTCCGATGCGGTGCTTATGATTTTGAAGGAACTCGGCGGGGCATGGCGATGGTTTTACCCCCTGATAATTATCCCGAAGTCATGGTGTGACGGCGCTTATGACCTGGTCGCCCGGTTCCGTTACAGGATTTTCGGGAGGCGGGAAATATGTGACGCCCCGTGATTTTTATAGCAAAGTGAAGCCGGCCTAAACCGCCAACCAAATGCCCTGACCCTGTGTCTTATATGAGAAAAATGAGAGGGACCGGTGTGCGTGGGCAAACATCGGATGACCAAAATACCCTTCCGTATTAACTGGATTCAATTGTTAGTGGAAATTTTTATAAAATACTCCTTTTTTATATTGCCTTATGATCCACTTATATTGAAAGGATTTTTTGGATACGAACACACAAAAAAAGTAGATAATGAGCCTGGGAATTTATGGGCAGGAGTGGATATGGAATATGATAAAGGTTGCAACAAGAATGTATGGCAAATAAATTGGATATAAAATGAAAAGCGGAATAATTCAACTTGCATTTATATTATTTTACTCAAGTTTCGCACATTGATTTAAATAAAATGGAGAGGGGTATACCCTTCTCTATTTACCGCAAATCACGTTTTTAACTTTCCATTTTTTGTCAGCCCGTTTTCAGATAACCGGGTTGTTCGTGT
>WGED01000352.1 GCA_015492915.1 Cyclobacteriaceae bacterium | reverse complement strand
TGCCTACACCGGGCAAGCGGCCCCCAAAACCTGGGAAACGCTTGTTGGATCCGGCTTGCGGTTCAGGTACTTTTTTAATTCTGGCCGCGCGGGCCTTGAAAGCCAACTGCCAGGCATTGGGTTTGGCTGAGGCGGATACCCTGGAAGTGATTTTAAACGCTTTGGCTGGAATTGACCTGAATCCCCTGGCGGTGATGGCCGCACGGGTGAATTTTCTGCTGACTATCGCCGATTTGCTCCCGTATCGTCGCCGGGAAGTGGAGATTCCTATTTATCTGGCGGATAGCATTCTAACACCTTCTTATGGCACTGATTTATTTACTGCTGGGCGGCGAATTTTGGAAACTGCCGTAGGGCCGTTACCTGTACCAGAGGTGATTGATACACGCGAAGAGATGGAGAAGTTGACTTCTTTATTGGAAGAGTATGTCACCAACGGCTTTTCAACAGAAGCATTTTTAGACCGCTGCCGCCAGGAATTACCTGATGTGGCTGTCACTCCGGACAGTGAGCCGATTCTCTCCGATTTATATGAGCGACTTCGAGAGTTGCATAGCCAGGGGCTGGACGGCATTTGGGCGCGGGTGCTCAAGAACGCCTTTATGCCCTTATTCCTGGAAAAGTTTGACTACGTGGTGGGCAATCCGCCGTGGATCAACTGGGAGAGTTTACCGCAGGCGTACCGGGAGCAGTCCGCCCCACTGTGGCATCAGTTCAAACTGTTTGTGCATTCGGGAATGGACACCATCCTGGGCAAGGGCAAAAAAGACGTTTCCACCCTCATGACATACGCCGTGGCCGATGCCCTGCTGAAAGACAAAGGAAAGCTGGGCTTTGTAATTACCCAGAGTGTATGGAAAACCAGCGGCGCCGCCCAGGGCTTTCGCCGTTTTCGCATTGGTGAAAAGGGCGCTCCTCTTTGTGTGCTCCATGTGGATGACCTGAGCAGCCTGCAGGTGTTTGAAGGCGCCAGCACGCGCACCAGCGTATTTGTTTTAAAAAAAGGACTTGAAACCACTTATCCGGTACCCTACACCTACTGGCAAAAAACCACCCGGGGGAAAGGACTGGATTACGACAGCACCCTGGAGGAAGTTTTCAGCCATACCAAACGATTGAATCTAAAAGCTATGCTGGTGGATGAAACCGATCCCACCAGCGCATGGATTACAGCTCGCCCTAAAGCACTTCAGGCAATTCGCAGGGTTTTGGGTAAATCCGATTATAGGGCTTACGAAGGTGCTAATTCCGGGGGAGCCAATGGCGTATATTGGTTGGAAATTCTGGCCGAACGCCCGGATGGTCTGGTGGTAGTGCGAAATTTTGCCGAAGGGGCGAAGCGAAGAGTAGAATCCATCACCGCCGAAATTGAACCGGATTTGCTCTACCCATTGCTACGGGGAAGAGATGTACAGCGGTGGATGGCAAAACCTTCGCTGCGTATTTTGATGGTTCAAGACCCGGTAAAGCGACGTGGCTATGATGAAGATTACTTGCAAAAAAACGACCCCAAGACCTGGGCCTATTTGAAGCGGTTTGAAAAGCCGTTGCGGGAGCGCTCTGGCTTTAAGCGTTATTTTACTCGTAAGGAAAAGAACGGCCGCATTGTAGAAACTGGACCGTTTTACTCCATGTTTAATGTCGGCGATTACACCTTTGCACCGTGGAAGGTGGTGTGGCGGGAGCAAGCCGCCTGGTTTACGGTCGCCGTGATAAAACCGCAAGATTCAACACCGGTAATTCCTGACCACAAACTAATGCTGGTTTCATGTACCAACGAAACCGAGGCATATTATCTGGCGGGAGCTTTGAATAGTTCTCCGGTTTTCCTTGCGGTTTGGGCCTATGCAATGTCATTACAGCAATCTACACATATTTTAGATAACGTTAATGTTCCTACGTTTGAAGAAAAAAATTCAGCCCATTTAGAAATAGCAAAACTTTCCAGGCGCGCTCATGAAATTGCTCCAAAAGCTTATTCCGGTGACGAAACTGCGCAAGCCGAGCTACGCCATCTGGAAGAACAAATCGACTGCGCCGCAGCCCGGCTGTGGGGGCTTACGGATGAGGAATTGCAGGATATTCAACGGAGTTTGAAGGAGTTGAAGGGGGAATAAATGGCAACATCCAAACAACAAAAGAGAAAACCGTCCATGAAAGAACGAAAATACCGCAAACCGCCAATTGTAGAGGTCGTTTGTGAATTCCGATTTAAACCCTCTACGCCATGGGATGCTACAATTCCCGGACTTGTTTATGAAAGAGTAAAAAGTGAATTTCCAAAACGGCGTGCCTTGCGCAATGTAGGGATGCATGTCCAGGTGGAACAGAAAGGCGTTGTTTTGCAACCTCAAATGGAAGAAGGCACTCAATTCTTGCGAGAAGACGAACGCGCCTTTGTACAATTGCAGCCGCGCCGTATTTCCGTTCATCACCTGACCCCCTATCCGCACTGGGAAAGATTTAAACCATTGGTCCGAACGGCATATAAAGCCTATCTGGAAGTTGTTCCCGAACCTGAAATACAACGAATTGGACTTCGCTACATTAATAAAATCGACTTCAATACAACTAAAGTTGATTTGCCAACGTTTTTTAATTTTTATCCTTATGTAGGCGGTGAATTACCGCAACTATATACCGGATTCAATCTTCAATTGCTATTTCCACATGAAGAAGGGAGAGATGGACTTCAAATGCGCTTGAGCAGTGCACCACCGGAGAAAGAAAATACTGTTTCAATTCTTTTAGATCTGGATTACTTTTTGATTCAGCCCGAAAATATAAATTCTGAATACGGCATGGAATGGGTAGAGAAAGCCCATGAAAATATCCTGGCTGCGTTTGAGGGAGCCATAACCGATAAATTGCGCCAACAATTTGAGGAGGAGAAATCATGACATTTGCCATGCCTTTAACGCTGGACAGAACAAATATCGATCTGATACCTGTCTCCGGTAATCCTGTATTGGTAGAGCCGGAAGAAAGTCATTGGCAAAATAAAACCGCCTCTCAAGTTGAACGCATTAGCATGTTATCACAATTATATACGATGAAACAGCCAGGAGAAGTGTTTAAATTCTTATATAATCATCCTGGTCTCGTTGAAATTATTTTTGAGGCTGTAGATGCCCTACGCAATGTATTTGGACCGGATACATCTCTGGAACTGGAATTGGTAACCGATCCCGAAACGGATGAATCCGAGTTATTTACCTTAGCAGAAATCGATATGGATCCTGAAGTGGCCTTGCAAAAACTGGAAGAATTCGATCGACATTGGCTTCTGGATCGTGAGGAAATAATTAATGGACTTTTTAATGTTGATGTTACCTTTCGATGAGCTTTCAATGGAAAACCTATATTGATCTTGCTGAAAGGCTGCATCAGGAAAGCGAAACCTTTGCGGAAACAGAAGCGTGTCAGCGTTCAGCGATTAGCCGAGCATATTATGGGGCCTTTGGCTTGGCCCGTGAACCCTCAGTGAAGGAAGGTCTCGCATTAACTCATACAGGGGAAGACCACAAAAACGTGGAACAGCATTTTCGGAGAAGTTCACAAAAATTTCGTAAACAGATAGGAATAGAGCTGAGTCGTTTAAAGCGCCTTCGGAATAAAGCGGATTATGATGATTTAATTCCAAGGTTGCCAAAGGAAACAATAAAAGCGGTGACACTTGCACGTAAGATTGAAATTAATTTAGAAGGGTTGTGATCTATAATTTTGATTTTACGAATCCACTTATCTAAAAGTAAAAAGGTAGAAATTAGAAACTTTTATTTTATTTAAATACGGTTAGGAGAAGTAATGCTCCAAAATTTTATGTTAGAGCGCATTTTACTTCAGGGATATAAATCTATTCGGGAAGCAAACATACTACTCCGTCCCATTAATGTGCTTATTGGAGCGAACGGCTCGGGGAAATCCAATTTTATTAGCTTATTTAAATTTATGAACCGTTTAGTCAACCAAGGTATGCAAAAATATATATTACAATCAGGAGGAGCTGATCAGATTCTTCACTATGGAAGAAAACAAACCGAGCGTTTGCATATAGAACTTTGGTTTAAAAGAAATAAAAATTTAGCAAATGGCTATGAATGTTCTCTTATACCTACATCAGAAGATTTAATGGTTTTTGAAGAGGAAATAATTTATTTTCACAATCGTGAAAGATACAACCACCCATACCCCAGTAAAAGGTCATATCGTGTTCATGAAGAAACATTTTTACCTGACTGGAAAAATAAACGTGTTCGAGTAGCAAAATATGTTTTGGAAGCTCTTCAATCCTGGCACTTGTATCACTTTCATGATACAAGTGATTCAGCCAAAGTTAAGCAAACAGGTGATATTCATGATAATCTTTTTCTAAGGCCTGATGCTTCTAATCTTGCAGCTTATTTATTTTTACTAAAAGAAACGAAACCAGATTATTATCGCAATATTGTAGAAACGATACGCCTTGCTGCTCCTTTTTTTGGTGATTTTATCCTTCGACCTTCACCATTCAACCCTGATAAAATACGTTTGGAATGGAAAGAAAAAGGTTCTGATGTGCTTTTTGGACCTAATGCGCTTTCAGATGGAACACTTCGTTTTATATGCCTAACCACCCTTTTTATGCAACCTCCAAAACAATTGCCTTCCACTATTGTGCTTGACGAACCGGAACTCGGGCTTCATCCTTATGCTATAACCCTTTTAACTGACATGGTTAGGAGTGTCGCAAAACATACACAAGTGATTTTAGCAACACAATCAGTTACCCTTGTGAATCAATTTTCACCAGAAGAAATTCTTGTTGTTGACCGAATTGAGGGAGAGACTGTTTTTCGACGCTTATCTGACAAAGAAATGGCCTCATGGCTTGAAGATTATGGATTAGGAGATTTGTGGGAAAAAAATTTGCTGGGGGGACGTCCAGCGTTATGACTAAAGTACTTATTTATGTAGAGGGTCAAACTGAAGAAACCTTTGTTCGCAATTTATTAAGACCATATTTATTAAACCTATGTAATATTTATTTAATGCCTATTCTTGCAAGAACAAAGCGAACCAAGGCAGGGCAAACTTTTAAAGGAGGAATCGTCTCTTACGGTAAAGTCAGGAAAGATATTATAAATTTACTTGGTGATAGCAGCGCGGCATTGGTCACTACGATGTTAGATTTTTATGGTTTACCTAATGATTTCCCTGGAAAGGAATCTCTTCCATTAGGCAACCCAAATGACCGTGTTCATCATTTAGAAGAAGCATTTGCGGAAGACATAAACAATCCTCGTTTTCTACCATTCCTTGTTCTACATGAATTTGAAACTTTTATATTTGTTCAACCCCAAAAACTTGCCGAAGTATTACCTGAACATCGGGGAAATGTTCACAGATTAATCAATAATGTTAGGAGATTGTCCCCTGAAGAAATAAACGAAGGTGAAAATACCCATCCATCTGCACGGATTCAAAATTTATTTCCTAATTATCAAAAAAGATTACATGGACCGCTTATTATTCAAAACATTGGTTTAAATATGATCAGAAATCAATGCCCTCATTTTAATAACTGGCTTGGCAAATTAGAAGATTTATGCTCAAATGAGGAGGGAATAAATTCCTAACCCCTTCGCCCCACTTCAACCCGCATTGCAAACATTGGCTACCGAAGCCCGGGTGCTTCCGGCTACCGGGCAGGCGATTGTTGATTTGGTATTGCCGGATTTAGAGGAAGCCTATGATCGGGTAACCGGCGGAAGAGATGAAAATGTGACCAACTTGTGGGAAACACCAAAACGCCAATTGTATCATCATCTAACACCAATTTCTCGCAGAGAAAACCACTTGTTCCGCTATTTTCTGGATGGATCAACCAAAACTTATTTTATCGGCACAGTTTTAGAGCACGACCGCTCCAGCCCGGTTTAATTAGCCCAGGTTGGGGCGGCGGCTGTATTTCGGGAAGATAACGGTCGCCTCCACCGCGCGGCCGTGCTTCATAAAATTTTGTTAATGATGGATCATGAAGCTCTTTCAGAGCAACTGTGGAAACAGGTAGAAGATGCTTTAGCGGGGAATCCACAGATAGAACTACGGTCCAGTGCTTCGACTAACATTTATAACAAATCTCTTGGGATTATTGAACC
>WGED01000351.1 GCA_015492915.1 Cyclobacteriaceae bacterium | reverse complement strand
TTGATCCCCTACAACGATCTTTCCGCACTGGAGAAAGCTCTTGAAGACCCGAATGTGGCAGGCTTCATGGTCGAACCAATTCAGGGGGAGGCAGGCGTTGTGGTGCCCGATGAGGGATACCTCAGGGGTGCTTATGAGCTTTGCCGAAAAAATAATGTGCTTTTCATAGCTGATGAGGTGCAGACAGGGATAGCCCGCACAGGCAAGCTACTGGCTTGCGATTATGAAGGTTTCCGACCCGATATTCTGATCCTGGGCAAAGCGCTTTCGGGAGGCGTCATGCCTGTGTCGGCGGTTCTCGCACGCGATGAAATCATGCTGACAATAGGCCCCGGAGAGCACGGATCAACTTACGGCGGTAATCCGCTGGCCAGTGCTGTGGCCATGGCGGCGCTTGAAGTGATCAGAGAGGAAAAACTGACGGAGAACGCTTATAAGCTTGGCATCATCTTCCGCCAAAGGATGCAGGAATTAGTTGAAAAAACAGAACTTGTCAACCTTGTCCGCGGCAAAGGCCTGCTCAATGCCATTGTGATCGATGAGCCGGAAGACAGTGATACGGCATGGAACATTTGCCTGAAACTCAAGGACAACGGATTACTGGCCAAGCCTACTCACGGCAATATCATCCGCTTTGCCCCCCCATTGGTGATGACGGAGGATCAATTGAATGAATGTTGCGATATTATTGAAAAGACTATCCTGGAATTTTGATAATCATGAAGAAAACGATCATCCTTGTACCGCTTATCTTTCTTCTTAGTGCGTTTCAAAATATAAAATACGTAAAGACCAAAGTCAGCGACAGTATTACCATGCTGATGCCGGCAGATTTTCTTTTGATGGAAGAGGCCGAGCTAAACCGGAGGTATGTCAGCGCCAGAAAACCCATTGCGGTTTACACCGACTATTCCCGGACAGTCGAATTAGCTGTTAATGTAGCTTATTCGAGATGGAAACAGGAAGACCTGGAGATCATGAAAAGCTTTTACAAATCCAATATAATGGGCCTCTATGATGACGTCAATTTTTTAAAAGAAGATATTGAAACGATTAATGGGCGCGATTATGCGGTTTTCGAATTTATTTCGGTAGTACGTGATGAGGAAGGAACAGCCGTCAATCCGGGGGCAACCGCCAAATTCACGCGAATTCAATATACCATCGTAAATTACAAAACCGTGTTGTTCAATTTCTCATGTCCCGTCAGGCAAAAGGACCAATGGACACCCGTAGCAAGGCATATTCTTTCTTCTGTTAAAATTAGTAAAACACTTTAATGGCTTTATCAGTTTATTCACCTGAAAGGTTCATGAAGGAAGCTTTCAGGCAGGCTCAACTTGCCGCAGATCAGGGGGAAGTGCCTGTAGGTGCCGTGATCGTGGCACAAAACAGGATTATTGCCAGAGCACACAATCAGGTAGAGCGGCTTAATGATCCTACAGCCCATGCCGAGATGCTGGCCATAACTGCGGCTGCAGAGCACCTGGGCAGCAAGTTCCTCGATGAATGTACACTGTATGTGACGCTCGAGCCTTGTGTGATGTGTGCCGGGGCACTGAATTGGTCGAGGATAGGCCATATTTTCTATGGCGCTGACGATGATAAAAGAGGTTATACTCTTGCAGGGAAAATCCTGCACCCCAGGACAAAAGTGCACAAAGGCCTGATGGCTGCAGCATCGCGCGAGTTGCTGGAAAGTTTTTTCAGAGACCTGAGAGAAGAATGATTTAAAGATCTGAGAACAGATCAACCAAATAATAATTATTGTATCACTTAAAAAATTAAAATTATGGCTTTTGAACTTCCACCACTTCCTTATGCATTTGATGCACTGGAACCGCACATTGATGCAAGGACCATGGAAATACACCATGACAAGCACCATGCTGCATATGTAAACAACCTTAACAAAGCGATTGTCGGAACCGATGCAGAAGGCAAATCGCTTGAAGAAATCATGGCGATGATCAGCAAGCTGCCTGTGGCAATACGCAACAACGGCGGCGGGCACTACAATCACTCGCTTTTCTGGACAATCATGTCGCCCAATGGTGGTGGTACACCATCCGGTGAGCTTGCAAGTGCCATTGATACGGCGTTTGGTTCGTTTGACGCTTTCAAAGATGAATTTTCAACGGCTGCCGCTACCAGGTTTGGTTCGGGCTGGGCATGGCTATGCGTAGGTGATGATAAAGGGCTTTTCGTTACTTCTACACCAAACCAGGACAATACGATTATGGATATCGCCGAAAAGCCGGGTGTGCCCATCCTCGGCCTCGATGTATGGGAGCATGCCTATTATCTGAAGTATCAGAACAGAAGGCCTGACTACATCTCCCAGTTCTGGAATGTGATCAACTGGGACGAGGTAGCGCGGCGCTATGATGCAGCCAAATAATTAGTGAATTCCCATAAATCAAAAGAGCCTCCTCCGGGAGGCTTTTTTATTGCTTATTCATGAAAAATGGCCTATTTTTCATAGATTAGAAGATCATTGCCCATCAGTGGGCTTGTTTTTTTAACTGTCAATATTCCGATCATGAAAAAAGCACTAATTCTGTTAACACGTTTTGCCCGGGCAGCAGCCCTTCTGCTGCTTATTCTTTTCGCCATTGAAAGCTGTAAACCTAAAGAAGAACGCCCGCCGAATATCGTCATTATCTTTATGGACGATATGGGATACGGCGATGTCGGCAGCTATGGAGCCATCGACTATGAAACCCCCAACATCGACAGGATGGCTGCCGACGGTATGCGTTTCACTAATTTTTATGCTGCACAAGCGGTATGCAGCGCCTCACGGGCAGGTTTGCTGACCGGTTGTTATCCAAACAGAATAGGCATATCGGGCGCACTGATGCCATGGTCAAAGGTAGGTATCTCTGACAAGGAAATGACTATCGCTGAAATGCTGAAACAGAAAGGCTATGCCACCGGTATGGTAGGCAAATGGCACCTCGGCCATCATAAGCAGTTCCTCCCCCTGCAGCACGGATTTGATGAATACCTCGGCCTGCCCTATTCCAACGACATGTGGCCCGTCGATTTTGACGGCACACCCGTAACCAAAGACTCTCCCAAGCCATGGAAAGCTAAATATCCCCCATTACCCCTGATCGACGGCAATGAAAAAGTGAAAGAAATAAGGACACTCGATGATCAAGGGACGCTCACGACCACCTATACCGAACGGGCGGTGGATTTTATCAACAGGCACAAGGACGAGCCTTTCTTCTTTTATTTCGCTCATTCGATGGTACACGTGCCGCTCGGCGTGTCCGATAAGTTTAAAGGAAAGAGTAAGCAGGGCTTGTTTGGCGATGTGATGATGGAAGTGGACTGGTCGGTGGGGCAGGTGCTGAAGGCACTGAAAGACAACGGCTTGGGAGATAATACCCTGTTGATTTTCACCAGTGATAACGGCCCGTGGCTCAACTTCGGCAATCATGCCGGCTCGACAGGAGGTTTGCGTGAAGGCAAGGGGACGAGCTGGGAAGGTGGCCAGCGCGAGGTCTGTATCGTGAAATGGCCCGGCGTAGTGCCTGCCGGCACGATCTGCAACAAACTGTCTGCCACCATCGACCTTTTGCCGACCATCGCGGCCATCACCGGCGCCCAACTGCCGGAACATAAGATCGACGGGGTGAACATCCTGCCGCTGTTAAAAGGGGAAAAAGACGCCAATCCGCGCGATCATTTTTATTACTATTACCGCAGAAACAGCCTTGAAGCAGTGAGGAAAGACCACTGGAAGCTCGTGCTGCCGCACCGGTACCGGTCTTATGAAGGCGTGCTGCCGGGCAATGACGGCTTCCCGGGAAAATACGCCAGTGACACCACAGGCTTGGCGCTTTATAATCTCAGGCGCGACCCGGGCGAAGAGTATGATGTGAAAGAACTATATCCTGAAGTAGTGGATGATATCATGAAACTGGTGGAGGCAGCACGTGCAGATCTTGGTGATGAGCTTACAGGCAATGAAGGCACGGGCAGGAGGCCTGTGGGAAGAATCGAAGAGGAGAATTCTGAAACAAAAGGAAAATAGGTAGCCGAAATATCATTTTAGTACTTTCACATTGAGAATTAATACCGGTGGCATCAGCGCCTGACCCTCCGCAGGAGCGCAGTTGATCTTTTCAACCACATCCATACCCTCGATTACTTTGCCAAAGGCAGCAAAGCCCTGGCCGTCAGGGTTTCTTTTGCCTCCAAAGTCCAGCTCGGGTTGATCGCCAATGCAGATGAAAAACGAATCCTGGGCGGTGTCTGGCTTGTCGCGTGCCATGGAAATTGTCCCATTTTCATGCTTCAGGCCTGTCCGGGAGGTGCGCTCGAGCGGGATGGGGTCGAACAAAAAATTGCGGTACCATGGATGCACCTCTGCCTGTATCACCATGATTTTCACGGGATTGTCGGGCTGGTTGTCGTTGTGCACGGTTCTGAAAAATGATCCACCACGGTAATAACCCGCTTCTACATATTTCAGGAAATTAGCCACTGTGACCGGTGCTTTGTCGGGTTCAAGTCTGACGATTATGTCTCCGTATTGGGTTGAGATCTTTACATCCTGCCCCAGGGCCAGCAGGCCTGCCAGCAACAAAGCGGTCAAAAATAGTGTTTTTCTCATAGGTTATTTGTCATTTTACTTTCACCGCATCCCAAAGGATACTGACAGGGTGCATTGCCTCCCGTTGTGTGCCGTCTTTGATCTGATGGCGGCAACTGGTGCCCGGGGCAGCGATAAGCACCTCGTCCGATTGTTGCCGGACGGTAGGGAAAAGCACTAATTCACCGATTTTCATGGAAATATCATAATGCTCTTTTTCAAAACCGAACGATCCCGCCATGCCGCAGCAGCCCGATGGTATGACCTCTACAGTATAATTTTTCGGGAACGAAAGCATGCGTTTTGTCGGCACCACGGAAGCGATGGATTTCTGATGGCAATGCCCATGAAGTTTGATCAATTTTTCATGGTCCGTGAATACCAATTTGTCAATGGGCCCTCCCTCAAACAGCCGGTCGAGAAATTCATCGATCATCATGGCATTGGCTGCCAGATGGCTGGCTTTTTGCTCCAGCTCCGTGCCTTTGGCAAAATTGACATATTCATCCCGGAAAGAGAGAATAGCCGACGGCTCGATGCCTACCAGCGGAGCCTTCTCAGAAATCAGCGGAGCCAGCATCTCAATATTTTTAAAAGCAAACTTGCGGGCCACCTTCAGCAGGCCTTTCGATATGTAAGTACGCCCGCTCTCATGATGATCGGGTAATATCACTTCATAACCCAGTTTGGTGAGCAGCCGGATGGCATCGATTCCAACGTTTACATCAATAAAATTAGTAAATTCGTCCCCGAAAAGGTACACTTTCCCTCTTTTTGGTAGCGGGTCGCGTACGCCGAAGCCCGTCCCTTTGTTCTTTTCGTACCACTTTCTCAATGTCACTTTCTGGAGTTTCGGCATACTTCGCTGCGGTGCGAAACCCGCCAGCATCTTGACCATGCCTTCCGTAAGGGCATTGGAGACCGTGAAGTTGTACAGTCCCGATACCTTCGATGCCAGTTTATTGAGCTTGGTGAAATTAGCGATGAGCATTGTGCGGAACGGAATGCCCCTGGCATCATAATAGTGCTGCAGAAATTCGCCTTTCAGCTTAGCCATGTCCACGTTCGAGGGGCACTCCGATTTGCAGCCCTTGCACGACAGGCACAGGTCCATCACCTCCCTGATCTCTTCGGAATCGAAAGGATTGTCCTTTGTGGAATTTGTCAGTATCTCCCGCAGGATGTTGGCACGGGCGCGTGTAGTGTCTTTTTCATTGCGGGTGGCCATGTAACTGGGACACATGGTACCGCCCGAAAGGTGGCTCTTGCGGCAATCGCCCGAGCCGTTGCACAGTTCGGCTGTTCGCAGATAACCATCGTAATCATCGAAATTGAAGATGGTATCGAACCGGCGTGTTTTCTGCCCCGGCTTGAAGCGCAGGGAGGTGTCCATGGGCGGGGTATCCACGATCTTGCCGGGGTTGAAAATATTGTTCGGATCCCATGACTTTTTGACCTTTTTGAACAACTCATAATTATGCTCACCGACCATGAAGCGGATGAACTCGCCCCGCAGGCGCCCGTCGCCGTGCTCGCCGCTCAGCGAGCCTTTGTACTTCTTCACGAGCCTCGCGATCTCTTCGGCAATCGCCCTGAACAGCTTTCTGTCCTCTTCGGTTTTCAGGTTCAGGATGGGCCGCAGGTGCAGCTCGCCCGAGCCAGCATGGGCATAGTGCACGCAGTACAGGTCGTATTTCTTCAAAATCTCATTGAATTCGCGAATATAGGCAGGCAGGTCCTGCACATCCACGGCCGTGTCCTCGATGACCGGCGCGGGCTTGGCGTCGCCCTTCATGTTCGACAGCAGGCCCAGGCCCGCTTTGCGGAGGTTCCATATTTTCACGGTGTCGCTACCCGTGAGCACAGGATAGTGATAGCCGTAGCCAGCTGCTTTCAGGTCGCTGATCAGTACTTCGGCAGCTTGTTGCGCCGCTTCGATGGTGTCGTGCGAGAGGTCGATGACGAGGATGGCGCCGGGATCGCCTTTGATGAAAAACCTGTTCTGCCGTTGCTGAATATTGTTTTTCGTGCATTCCAGAATGAAGTTGTCGATGAGCTCGCACGCGCGCGGTTTGTGCTTTATGGTAACCAATGTAGCCTCCAGCGACTCATTCACATCTTTGAAATGGGCACATACGAGCAGGCTGGCCGCAGGGGGCAGCGGCTCGAGGTTCAGCCTGAGCTCCGTGATGAACGCCAGCGTGCCTTCCGAGCCTGCCAGCAACTTACAGAAATTGA
The DNA here is from genome assembly GCA_015492915.1 of Cyclobacteriaceae bacterium. Taxonomy (GTDB): domain Bacteria; phylum Bacteroidota; class Bacteroidia; order Cytophagales; family Cyclobacteriaceae; genus JAAUQL01. The sequence continues at coordinate 653 of WGED01000351.1, read as the reverse complement.
ACGGCTTGTCCGAGCCGTTGAACGGCGCGGCGTCCATCAGCATATCGAGCGCGTAGCCTGTGTTGCGGCGGGGGATGGACTTTTTCGGAAATTCGCGCTCTATGGATTTCCGGTTATTTTCATCGCCCAGCATCTCCCTGACCTCGCGGTATATGGCCCGTTCCAGTTCATTCCCGCTCTCACATTTCGCTTCAAACTCATCAGGCGTCAGCGATTTCAGCTCCACTTCAGACCCGTCGCTCAGCAGCACCCTGGCGCTGATGAGGTGCTCGCGCGTGCTGCCGTACACAATGGAGTTGGCGCCGCAGGAGTTGTTGCCCACCATGCCGCCCACCATGGCGCGGTTGGCCGTAGCGGTTTCAGGACCGAAGAAAAGGCCGTATTTACGTAAGTGATGGTTCAGATCATCGCGGATGACGCCCGGCTGTACACGCACCCAGCGATCCTCTTTGTTCACCTCGAGGATCTTCGTGAAGTGCTTCGATACATCCACCACTATGCCGCCGCCGACTACCTGTCCCGCCAGCGAAGTGCCCGCCGTGCGCGGGATAAGGGATGCGCTGTTTTCACGGGCAAAGAGAATGAGTTTTTTAATGTCGCCCGTCGTTTTGGGCATTGCAACGGCCAGGGGCATCTCACGATAGGCCGAAGCA
>WGED01000350.1 GCA_015492915.1 Cyclobacteriaceae bacterium | reverse complement strand
GTTAAAGTACAACTTGTCCCGCCAGGGCGGGAAGAAAATCAGCACGTTTGATGAGGAGGCATAATGCACTTTTATGGTGACGAATCAAACTTGAACAAAGTGCCTGATTTTGAAGTAATTTAAGTTCGGAATAGAAAGGTTATTGAGAATTTTGGGTTTAATTAAGAAAACAGCCATGACCGTAACAAATACTCCGGTCATGGCTGTTTATTGAATCTCGAATGAATTTTACTTCATTCAGTTTTTCTCTTTATCCCCATGCTGAGGTGTTGCCGTTTCTCCGGCAGGTTTTTTCAAGCCAAAGAACGTAGCATAAAAAGCAGGCAGGACTATGATTGTCAGCAATGTGGCAGCGAGTAGTCCGCCCATGATGGCAACAGCCATAGCGCCAAACATCGGATCGGGGAGGAGCGGAGCCATCCCAAAAATGGTGGTCCCTGCCGCCATGGCGACGGGAATAGCCCTTGAACGGGTGGCAATGACAATGGCCTCATACTGTGTTCTGCCGTTTTCTTCCATCTCCAGATTGGCCTGGTCGAGCAGTACAATGGCGTTTTTGATCACCATGCCAACTAAACCCAGTATTCCGAGTACGGCAAAGAAACCAAAGAACAATCCAGATGCGAGGAACGCAAAGGTGATTCCTATAATTATAAGTGGTATCATCAGTCCGATCAGGGTCACTGTCTTCCAGTTTCGATACAGGATCATCAAAATGGTGACGATAAGGAGTACAGCCAATGGAACCTGCCCGTTAATAGCATCGGATGTCATTTGTTGGGTATAGTAGATGCCATCCCACCATAACCGATAACCCGGGGGTAGCGGTATCGCTTCAATTTTAGGCATTAAGATGGCCTCCAATTCGGCATTACCGATCCCCGGCACGGGATCACATTGGGCAGCAATGCTGAGCTGCCGGTTGAATTTTGTCAGATAGTAATTCTCAAACTGTATGGCAATGCTGTCCGTAACTTGTTCGAGTGGGATGATCTCACCAAAGGCATTGAGTATTGGCAAGCTCCCGATATCTCTGTAATTATAGTAATTACGATTTTGGGCCTTGAGTAATATCGGCATCACCCAATCACCCTCACGGTATTGGCCTATATTCTGGCCATCTGCTATGCGTTGCATCGCGCGGGCCATGTCCGTACGGGTAACCTTTGCAATTCGTCCTTTATTTTGAGAGTAATAAGGTGTCAGCTTTGGCGTCTTTATACCCCAACCATCCCGGATATTGATTGCCAAGGGTTCTTCCCGCATAATCGCCTTTGCTTTTTCAGACAATTCACGCAATACCTCAGGATCAGGCCCGTCAAATTTAGCTTCGATAATGGCATCGGGTGAGGGAGCTACTTTAAATTTATAAAATATGGCCAGCGCATCAGGGAAGTTACTGTCAACATAGGTTTTAAATATAGTCATCAGGGAATCAGCTGCCTTATAATCGGTCGTTTCGATCAAGAGGTTGGCCAGATTGGGTCTTGGGCTCCATGATACCGATGCCAGGTAATACCTCAATGGGGAGGCGCCAAGTGTAATGGACACTTGCTTTACATCCTCCCTGGCAAGAAGATATTCTTCCATTTTTTTAATATCTTCCTCTACTGCACGTATGTCGCTGCCCTCCGGCAGAAAGTAATCGACCTTGAACATGGGTTTGTTGATGGCTGGGAAGAAGTCCTGCTTTACAAATCGGAATAACCAGATACTCAAAATAAAGATGACTATCACGCTACCAAGAGTCAGATATTTTTTTGCGATAATCAGTTCGATGAATTTTGTGAGTTTATGATAAAAAGGTGTGTTGTACGGATCTTTTCCTTCACTGCCACCCTTACTTTCCTTGAGAATAAAATCACCAAATACCGTCGTTTGCACCAATGCAAAGATCCAACTGAGCGTCAGAGCAATGGCTAATACTGCGAATAATGGTTTAATGATTTCTGCCGTATTACTTGGAGCAAGATAGAGGGGTAGGAACGACAAGGTCGCGATGACAGTTGCTGCGAGGAGTCCCCATTGTGGCTTAGTCGCTCCTTCTTCGAGTGCCTCTTTCCGCTTCATGCCTCGCGCTATTTTCATCTGTGCATTATCGGTCACCACGATGGCATTGTCCACCAACATACCCATAGCAATGATAATAGCTGCCAGGGAAGTACGGTGAAGGTCTATACCGAACGGAAGCATTAGCAAGAGCGTGCCGAGAATGGAGAATAGAAGGCTGGTGCCGATGAGTATTCCTGCTCGTACACCCATAGACAACAATATCAGCACAATTACGATCAAAAGCGATTCGATAAGATTGGTAATAAAGGTATTGTTTGCCTCAAGGGCCACCTTATCTTCCGAATAAATGTTGTTCATCTCAATGCCTATCGGAAGCAATTCCCTTATCGCATCAAATTTTTCCCTCACACTTCTTCCGGCCACAACAGAATTTCCTCCGTCACGGGTTGAAAATCCGATTCCTATGGCCGGAAGGCCATTCAATCGCATTTTAGTGCTGGGAGGGTCTTTATAATCCTTTTCAACAGTAGCGATATCGCCCAACCTGATCTGATTGCCTTCCATCCCGGTAATGATCAGGTTTTCAACTTCTTCTACCGTTTGAAAGGTCCCGGTTGCATTGATCCGGATATCGAAGTTGCCTGATTCGATCTTGCCGGCATTTACGAGCTGGTTTTGAGACAATAAGGCCGTCCGAATGTCACCGGGTGTGATACCGGCATTGGCAAGTTTTTCATCCGATATGTACACATTCAACACCCGGTCCTGAACGCCGAATAAATTTACCTTGGCTACGTCCTCGGCTGTGACTAATTGTTGTTTGATAAACTGTGCATAATCTTCAAGCTCCGAATATGAAAATCCTTCATCGGCTGTGATGGCGTAATATATGCCATAAACGGCTCCGAAGTCATCATTCACAATCACCGTACTGGCTTCAGGAGGAAGTTGCGGCTGGACATTCAAAACTTTTCGCCTCATTTCATCCCATACCTGTTCAAATCGTTCTTTGGGTACCCATTGATACATGTCCGCTTTTATGTAGCTGAAACCCGGTCTTGATTCAGACTTGATGAAATCAACCAACGGATGCGATTGTATCTCCCGCTCGATGATCTCCGTCACTTGTTCCGCTACCTGGTCGGCTGTAGCGCCGGGATAGTAGGTCATGAAAATGATCTGCTTGATCACAAAGGGAGAGTCCTCCCTCTTCCCCAGGTGTTCGAAGGCGAATATGCCCCCGAATATGGTAATGATGAGGAAGAAGTAAATGACCTGTTTATTATTTAGAGCGTATCCTGCAATACTCATGGTTTTCGAATTGGAGATTTAACAATCAATTAAAAGCACGCTGATCGAGGATCTTGACTTTCTGACCTTCCACCAATCGTTTTGCGCCTGCTACTACTATCTGCTGCCCTGCTTTAAGTCCGCCCACTACTTTCACATGATCTTTATCGGCAAACCCGTCGAGCTTAATTCGCTGCTTTTTCACTGTAGCCGGGTCGCTGCTTTCCAAAACCCATACGGATGCCCCTTTTTCTGTTTGTGCTTCAAATATGGCTGATACCGGGATGACAAGCTCCTTATTTTCTTCCCCTTCCTTTTTGAGAATAATGTTAACTCTGCAGCTCATGCCTGCCGATATTTTTGGCTGATCGGGGTTGTTGATATCGTGCTTGTAGGTCAAAAATAACCGCAGGGGAAATCCTTCGGCAGTAGGTATTTTTCCCATTTCTTTAAGAGTGGCTTCAAATACATAATCCGGATAAGCATCAAAGATCACTTCATAAGAAATAAAATCTCTGAACCGCACGGCGAGATTTTCCGGAATCGTTGTTGCCACTTCTATAACATAGAGGTTGGAAATGGTAGTGATGGGTTGTTTGGGTCTCACATCTTGTCCAACATCCACAAGTTTGGGGCCGTAAACACCGCGCAACGGAGCATACAGTTTGGTGTCTTTCAAATCATTAACGGCGTCGTCCCATGCGGCTTTTGCTATGAGATAAGCGGCATTTTTTCTGTCATAGTCGTTTTTGGCTACCGATCCTTTCTTCCACAATCGCTCATATCGTTCAGCTTCGGCTTTGGCCTGCTCGTAACGTGCCCGGGCTGACATTTCTGCTATTTTATAATCCCTTGGATCGATTTCTGCAACCAGATCACCCTGCTTTACAAGGGCGCCTTCAACTACATTGGTCATGATGAGCGGCCCACCCACTC
>WGED01000349.1 GCA_015492915.1 Cyclobacteriaceae bacterium | reverse complement strand
GGCGGTCAGTTTTCTCGGAGAGCTTAAAAAACGCGGCGTTACCATGTACCTTGCCAGCGGGACAGATGTGGAAGATGTGGTCAATGAAGCGAAATTGCTCGGCTATGCGGATATGTTTGACGGGGGTATTTACGGTGCGCTGCATGATGTGACGAAATTTTCAAAGAAAATGGTCATTGAAAAGATCATTAAGGAAAATAACCTGAACGGGAATGAGCTCGCGGTGTTCGGCGACGGACCTGTCGAGATGCGCGAGTGCCGGCGTTTCAACGGCATTGCCACGGGCATCATGAGCAATGAAATACGGCGATACGGCAAAGACCTGACCAAGCGGTCGAGGCTGGTAAAGGCGGGTTCGCAGTTGCTGATCCCTGATTTTTCGCAGTATAAAAAACTCATAAAGCTGCTTTTCAACGAATAGAATACTTTTGGAAATATTGTCCCATTCATGAATTAACGACCATTATGGATTTTCATAAACTTAGCCCCTACGCGGTAATACTCTCAATTTTTACCGTTTTCTCATGCGTTCCGCAGCAGGATGAGACTCTTGTTGCCGGTGATCCGGTGGACTATGTCGATCCGATGATCGGCACGGATTTTTTCGGTCACATGTTTCCCGGCGCTACGCTACCGTGGGGTATGGTGCAGTTGAGCCCCGACAATGATACAAAGGGCTGGACCTACAGTTCGGGCTACGCCTATAAGAATACTACGATTATGGGATTCAGCCACGCACACCTGAGCGGGGTGGGCTATACCGCCTGTGGCGATGTGCTGCTGATGCCCACGGTGGGGGATAAGATACAGGTGATGCCCGGAAGTGAAAGTGATCCCGACAGCGGGTACAGGTCACGGTTCGACCATGGTGATGAAACGGCAGAACCCGGATATTATTCGGTGTTGCTGAAAGATTATAATATCAAAGCGGAACTGACTACCACACGCAGGGTCGGAATGCACCGTTATACCTTTCCCGAAGCGGAAAAAGCTCCCGTGATCCTCGATCTGGGGCATACCATCGGCGGCGCTTTCGATGATGACCGCTCAAGGGTGACCATTGTCAACGACACGCTGGTCCGTGGTGTGAAAGACTCCAAAGGCGTCAAAGTGTATTTTGTGATGGTATTCAACAAGCCGTTTGAATATTACGGCACTTTTGACGCGGGTTATTACACCCCTGAATCAGGCGCCAGCGTTTTCCCCTATAAAAATGAAGAAAAAGGACATGATGTGGGTGCGTTTTTCGTGTACCGGCCGGAAGAGGGCGAACAGTTGCTCGCGAAGGTGGCGATATCGTATGTATCGGAAGACGGCGCCATGAAAAACCTTGAAGCTGAACTGCCGCACTGGGATTTTGACAAAGTGAGAAGTGATGCGCGTGATACATGGGCCAGAGAACTGTCGCGGGTGAAGGTGGAGACGGATGACCATGAAAAAAAGGTGATTTTTTATACGGCCGCTTATCACAGCCTGGTGGCACAGCAGATATCACAGGATGTGGACGGGCAGTATTTTGGCATGGACGGGCAGGTGTACAAACTTGACAAAGGCGATTTTTATCCCAATTTCTCATGCTGGGACACCTACCGGTCGCAGCACCCGCTGCTCACCATCCTGACGCCGGAGCATGTGGATGACATGATCAACTCCATTGTCGCCAAGACAAAACACTTTGGCTGGCTCCCGTCGCAGCATTTCAGAAATGAGTTTCGCCCGAGCATGGTGGGCGACCACCTGATACCCGTCGTGGCGGATGCCTATGCCAAAGGCTTTCGCGGTTATGACGTCGAATTTTTGTACGAAGCCATGAAACGCAAGGCGCTCGGCCCGCCGCCGCCATCCAAACCGGCGGACCTGGGGCGCTCGGGCATTACGGATTACATTTCAAAAGGATACACCCCCTATGACAAAGTCACCGAATCGGTGCCCAACACCCTGGAATTGGCTTATGACGACTGGTGCATTGCGCAGATCGCCAAAGGGCTGGGCAGGGAAGATGATTATCAGATGTTCATGAACAGGGCTTACAATTATAAAAATCTGTATGACCCCGGCACGAAATTCATGCGTCCGAAAGACTCGCAGGGCAACTGGCTGCCGCCGCTCGACGGCCATAAGCAGGAGATCGTGCACAAAGGGGAGCACTCCTATTACAAATATTTTGATCCGCTGCTGGTAGGCCGGCGCCCCAACAGGCATTACACCGAATCGAACGCATGGCAGTACCTTTGGTCGGTGCAGCACGACCCGGTGGGGCTGGTAGAACTGCTTGGCGGTGATGATGCATTTGCCGAAAGGCTGGATGAATTTTTTACCATGTCACCCACCATCACTCCGCCGAAGTATGTGGGTGTGGTAGGCACCATCGGACAGTATGTGCAGGGCAACCAGCCGTCGCACCATGTGGCCTATATGTATAATTATGCCAAAAAACCATGGAAAACACAAAACAGGGCGCGTCAGGTGACAGAGCAGTTGTACCGCAATGGCCCCGGCGGGCTGTGCGGCAACGAGGATATGGGCTCGCTGTCGTCGTGGTATATTCTGAGCGCGATGGGCTTTTATTCCGTGACGCCGGGTCAGACCCAATATGTTATCGGCTCGCCGTTGTTTGACGAAGTGACCATCGATGTGGGAGAGGGGAAAACATTTCATATTGTCACCGAAAATAAT
>WGED01000348.1 GCA_015492915.1 Cyclobacteriaceae bacterium | reverse complement strand
ATCATCCAATATGGGGGAATGGGCAGACGAATGGTCGGCCAAAGGCATCAAAAACATCTGGGGTAATGTTCCCAGAGTGGCTGAAATGCAAAGCGAGGGTGGTGCTGCGGGTGCTGTTCATGGATCACTGCAGGCAGGCGCCTTGACGACTACTTTCACCGCCTCTCAGGGCTTGCTCCTCAAGATACCTAATATGTTTAAAATCGCCGGTGAACTCACCTCTACGGTTTTCAATATATCAGCCAGAGCTTTAGCTACACACGCACTCTCCATCTTTGGTGATCACTCCGACGTGATGGCCGCCAGAACAACAGGATTTGCCATGCTGGCATCGGCTTCCGTTCAGGAAGTAATGGACTTCGGTCTTATTGCACAGGCATCCACACTCGAGTCCCGCATTCCGTTCATACATTTTTTCGATGGTTTCCGCACATCGCACGAAGTGGCCAAGATCGAGCTGATCGATGAGGACGTAATGCGGGCTATGGTTACCGACGATTTAGTTAAAGCACACCGTCGTCGCGCACTCTCACCCGACAGACCGTTCATCCGGGGCACGGCACAAAACCCTGACGTCTTTTTCCAGAACAGGGAAGCCGCCAATCATTTCTTCGACAAGTGCCCCGATATCGTTCAGCGTAACATGGATAAATTCGCCGAACTGACCGGAAGGCAATACAAAATATTCGAATACTATGGTGCGGCAGATGCTGAGAAAGTTGTTGTATTGATGGCCTCCGCTGCACAAACTGTAAAAGATACGGTAGATTACCTGAATGCCAATGGTGAAAAAACCGGCGTCGTGATGGTAAGGCTTTACAGACCGTTTGCCATTAAAGCATTTATGGAAGCGCTCCCGGCATCTGTCAATACTGTGATCGCGCTTGACAGGACAAAAGAACCGGGAGGAACAGGCGAGCCCCTCTATCTCGACGTGGTCAACGCCATCAACGAAGGACTGGAGCTTGGTTATGGCCAGATTACTGAAAAGCCTCAGATACTGGGAGGTCGTTACGGGCTATCATCCAAAGAATTTACACCTGCCATGGTCAAGGCTGTTTTTGACAATTCCGGTGAAGGTGCAAAGAATCACTTTGTGGTTGGTATCGTGGATGATGTCCACAACCACAGCCTCGATGTGGATCATAGCTTCAATATCGAACCGGATGATGTTGTCAGGGCCATGTTTTTCGGTCTCGGCTCCGACGGTACCGTAGGAGCAAACAAGAACTCTATCAAGATCATTGGCGAAAATACCGACAATTACGCACAGGGTTATTTTGTATATGATTCCAAAAAATCAGGGTCTATCACAATATCTCACCTCAGGTTTGGTCCGAAACCCATACATTCGCCATACCTGGTGTCCAGTGCCAACTTCGTGGCCTGCCACCAGACGGTTTTCCTTGAGCAGATTGACATGTTGAAGAACCTGGCCGACGGAGGCACATTCCTACTCAACACCCCTTACAGCAAAGACGAAGTATGGGATTCACTGCCTAAGGAAGTACAGCAAAAACTGATTGACAAAAAAGCTAAATTATTCGTTATAGACGCTCAGTCAGTTGCCGAGAAAAGTGGTATGGGGCGGCGTATCAATACGGTAATGCAGACTTGTTTCTTCGCAATATCCGGCGTTCTGCCAAAAGAAAAGGCTATTGAAGCCATTAAAGATTCTATCCGAAAAACGTATGGAAAAAAGGGCGATGTCATCGTTCAGATGAACCTGACAGCAGTCGATAATACCCTTGACAACCTCCACGAGGTGGGAGTGCCTTCATCCGTAACAGCAACAGCAAGTATAAAACCACCGGTTTCAGGCAATCCGCCGGAGTTCGTCGAAAAAGTACTCGGCGAAATCATAGCCGGCAGGGGCGATGATCTGCCTGTCAGCGCATTCCCCGTGGATGGCACTTTCCCGTCAGGCACTGCACAATATGAAAAACGAAACATAGCGCTGTCCATACCGACATGGGACGAAGAAACCTGTATTCAATGCGGTAAGTGTGCTATGGTTTGTCCGCACGCCACCATCAGGATCAAGGTTTACGAACCGGATATTCTCAAAGACGCGCCGGAAACATTCAAATCCGTTGACGCGAGAAATAAGGAATATGCCGCCGAAGGATTGAAATACACCATCCAGGTCGCACCCGAAGATTGTACCGGTTGCGGTGTGTGTGTTGAAGCTTGCCCTGCCAAACAAAAAACAGATAAAAGCAAGAAAGCACTTGTCATGGAACCGCAATTACCGCTTCGTCAGCAAGAGGCTAAAAACTGGGATTTCTTCCTCAGCATCCCCGAGCTTGACAGAAGTAAAATACCTTTAAATTCAATAAGGACTCAGCAAATACAGCAACCGTTGTTTGAATTCTCCGGTGCATGCTCAGGCTGTGGTGAGACGCCGTATATCAAAATGCTTACTCAGCTGTTCGGTGACAGGGCTATCATAGCCAACGCTACAGGTTGTTCGTCAATTTATGGTGGCAACCTACCGACAACACCATATACCATGAATAATGAAGGACGCGGCCCGGCATGGTCAAACTCACTGTTTGAAGATAACGCTGAATTTGGTCTCGGCTTCAGACTGGCTATTGACAAACAATTGGAGAATGCTCAAATGCTTCTCAAAGAACTGGCCGGTGAAGTCGGGGAAAAGCTGGCCGATGAGATTTTAAATGCCGACCAATCTGAAGAGGCCGGCATCTTCGAACAAAGAGAGCGCATCGAGGTGCTGAAAGAAAAACTCAATGAATTGAAATCGGAAAAAGCGAAGCAATTACTTGAAGTTGCCGATTATCTTGCCAGGAAGAGCGTCTGGATCGTAGGTGGAGACGGATGGGCCTATGACATCGGTTACGGAGGTCTTGACCACGTACTCGCTTCGGGCAAAAACGTGAACGTACTGGTACTGGACACGGAAGTTTATTCCAACACCGGTGGTCAAACATCGAAAGCCACACCGATCGGGGCGGTTGCCAAATTCTCTGCCAATGGAAAATCGATTAAAAAGAAAGACCTCGGCATGATCGCCATGGCATATGAGTCTGTATACGTTGCCGTTGTAGCCTTCGGCGCCAAAGATGAGCAGACCCTCAAAGCCTTCCTTGAAGCGGAAGCATTCGACGGGCCGTCTATTATCATTGCATACTCACACTGCATAGCGCACGGAATTGACATGTCGGCACCTTTGAAAAATCAGAAAGCAGCGGTTGATTCAGGCCAATGGTTGCTCTACAGATACAATCCGGACAAGATACAACTCGGAGAGAATCCGTTAACGCTCGACTCCAAACCGAGAAGAACGACAGTGGAAGAATACATGAGCATGGAAAACAGATTTAAAATGCTCATGAAGAGCAAGCCGGATCTGGCTAAAAAATACATCGAAGAAGCACAGAAAGATGCTGACATGCGTTATAAGCATTATCAGTATCTTGCAGCGCGTGAAGGTGTATAATTTGAATAACTGAATTTAAAAATTATTAAAATGGATCTATCAACAAAATATCTGGGCATGACGCTGAAATCACCGCTGGTGGCGTCTGCCTCTCCTCTTTCAGAGGATGTAAATAATATAAAAAAGCTGGAAGAAGCCGGTGTAGGTGCGGTGGTATTGCATTCCCTTTTCGAGGAACCTGTCTCTTATACACA
>WGED01000347.1 GCA_015492915.1 Cyclobacteriaceae bacterium | reverse complement strand
AAATAAAGGGGTTATCATCAGGAACAAACAATGCCCGCTTTGGCTCAAACTCCAGAACGTTTGAATGCATCAGCTTTTTTTCTCCTTCGGTTACATACGGCGGATTACTTACAATGATATGGTACTTCTCCGGAAGGTGGTCCATTATTAAAATATCATCCAGAATGTATTCAAGATCAACATCAAATTTAGCTGCATTTTCAAAGGCGATCTCTAATGTACTATGGTCAACATCAAGCAGTGTGATACGGGGATGACGCATTGCAAGGGCTAATGTGATACCGATACAACCGCTTCCCGCTCCTATATCCAATATTTTCAGTTCCGGCGCCGGGTTTTCATCAATAATCTCCCGGACAAGTTCCTCGGTTTCCTGGCGTGGGATCAGCACATCGGGAGTTACTGTAAACTCCCTCCCGTAAAAATGCGCCTTTCCCAAAACATACTGGATCGGTGTATGATTTAATAATAACTCAATTTTAGTGTTAAACAGATCATAAGTTTGTAGATCAGCATCGACAGGCTCGTCGATCAGTATTCGCTCGAGCGAAAGCCCGAAAACCTCCTCCATCAACAATCTGGCAAGCTGCCGGCTCTCTTTTTCATCATAAACAGAGGTAAGATTTTTAACAGTATCCTTATATAAAGCTTTGGAGGATTTCTCTGCTCTCATTGCGACTGTTGATTTCGTGACAAGACGGAGGAATGATAAATTTACAGAAAAAGCCTGTCTATGAAAATTTTATGATTGATGAATTCAGACTACATTTGCCAAAAAACACCCTGTGGAAGAAAAATCTGCATACATGGCCCGCGCTCTGGATCTCGCCCGCCTCGGGCTAGGTTCGGTGAGTCCCAACCCAATGGTGGGGTGTGTGATCGTGCATAATAATAAAATAATCGGGGAGGGGTTTCACAGGAAATATGGCGAAGCACACGCTGAGGTCCATGCCATCAATAGTGTAAAAGATAAATCTTTGTTGTCTGAAAGCACTGTCTATGTCAACCTTGAACCATGCGCCCACTATGGCAAAACACCTCCTTGTGCCCGTTTACTGGCCGGATACCGGGTTAAAAAAGTAGTAATTGCCAATACCGATCCCAATCCGCTGGTCGCAGGCAAAGGCATAGAAATCCTGGAAGATGCCGGTGTAGAGGTTGAAACAAGTATCCTGGAGGAAGATGCCCGCAATCTCAACAAACGATTCTTTACTGCCTTCGAAAAAAAACGGCCGTGGATCATACTCAAGTGGGCCGAAACAGCCGACAGCTTCATTGCCAGGTCAAATTACGATTCGAAATGGATTACCAATGATTTTTCACGAAAGCTGGTACATAAATGGCGGGCGGAAGAAGACGCCGTCCTCGTAGGGAAAAATACAGCCCTGCACGACAATCCCACACTGAACGTGCGCGACTGGTCGGGATGCAATCCACTCAGGGTTGTCGTAGATCACAATCTAAAGCTCCATGAGAATTTGATCATTTTTGACAGGACAATCCCTACGGTGTGCTATAACCTCTATAAAAGTGCCGAATCAGAGAATCTTGCTTTTGTACAATTACCTCCGGAAAAATTTTACGCGGGATTATTATCCGATCTTCATAAAAGAAATGTCCGGTCACTCATTATCGAAGGTGGTGCCTCTACCCTCAGTCAGTTTATCGAGGCCGGACTATGGGACGAGGCGAGGGTATTCAGGGCGCCAAACACTTTTGGCGGGGGCATCTCCGCCCCCAGGCTGATCGATGCTGAGTTTGACGGGCAGGAGGATATCATGGGAGATATACTTACCTATTATAAAAGAAAACAACATGGTTGAAGATCTGAACATCACGCCCGGACTGATCCGGAAAAAGACATACGAGGAGCTTCTGCCCCAGATGCAAGCGCTGATCGCCGATGAAACAGATCTGATCGCCAATCTGGCCAATGTAGCAGCCGCCCTGAAAGAAACCTTCGGCTTTTTCTGGATTGGTTTCTATCTGAAAAAAGAGCGAGAACTCGTACTCGGTCCGTTCCAGGGTCCTGTGGCCTGCACAAGAATACAAAAAGGCAAAGGGGTGTGCGGAACCGTCTGGCAAGAAAAACACACCCTGATCGTCCCCGACGTAGAAAAATTTCCCGGCCATATTGCTTGCAGTTCTTTATCAAAATCAGAAATCGTCGTGCCGGGGATGAAAAACGGGGAAGTCGCATTGGTACTTGACATTGACAGTGAAAAACTGAATGACTTTGACGAAACGGACAAAGTTTATCTTGAAAAGATCATGAAATTAATCGAACAGAAATTATGATGGATCTCAAACTGAATTCCGAATACGGTAAGCTCTATGCCGTAATCACTCACCGCCCGGGCAAGGAGATCGAACGCCTGACACCCGCCAACACCAGTGAATTGCTTTTCGAAGACGTCCCCTACCTCGAAGGCATGCAGCGTGAGCATGATGAATTTACAAGCCTGATCCGGGAGGCTTCGAGCGCCAGGGTATACCGGCTCCGTGACCTGCTGCTTGAAGTATTGCTGAACAAAAAATTAAAAAAGGAATTGTTTGATGATTTGCTGATAAAATTCGGCTCAGATTTTCTGACGGATGACATATTGGCTCATTATTCCACGGCTGAGTGCGCTTCGATGCTGATCGCAGGCATAAAGATCAAGGAACTGAAAAAAAAACTGAACGGTGCTGCTCTTGATAAACTCGAGCCTGAGTCTTACCTCATCAATCCAAGCCCGAATCTCTACTTTATGCGTGATCCCGCGGCTGTGGTGCAGGAAGGTGTGATATGCAGCCACATGAAATATTCCGGCAGGCAAGGCGAATCAACACTCCTCCGTACGATTTTCGAAAATCACCCCGATTTCAGGGATATTTTCAATCCGATTTATCCCGTTCAGGAAAGTTCCGCCGAGCTGCTTCCTACCATTGAAGGGGGTGATATAATTGTGCTGTCAGCCAAGGCGCTTGCCATCGGCTGTTCGGAGAGGACCGATGCCACAGCCATTGAGATCGTCGCGAGACAGTTGTTGCGAAATGGTAATGTGGAACGGATTTACCGTGTTGACTTGCCACCAAAGAGAAACTTCATGCACCTCGATACGGTGTTTACGATCATCGATGAAAACCTGATCGTTACTTATCCGGATGCCATCAGCTCCATCTTGCAAACCTGTATTTATCGCAGCGATGGGATTGACACAAAAGGCGAAGTGATCTTAAATAAGGAATGCATCGATGAATCTTTTATCAATGTATTGGGCAGGGAGATACCACACCTTGAAGTTGTCGAAACAGGCGACGGCAATCCCGACTTCGCTTCCCGTGAGCAATGGTACGACGGAGCCAATGTCTTCGCCATCAGTCCCCGGCGGGTGATCTCGTACAACAGAAACAAATACACCAACCGCGCCCTGCGCGATGCGGGTGTAGAAGTGCTCGAGATCAGATCGTCTGAGCTGTCGCGGGGCCTTGGTGGTCCGCGCTGTATGACCATGCCGCTCTGGAGGATGGAGTTGGATCAGGGCTGAACACAAGCTATAATAAACGGGCCGCCGCAGGCAGCCGCGCCAGCCAAAGCCCGCCCTTGACCGAACCCGATTTGTTTAGTGAGCGCTCCGCAATGAGAAGAAAATCCCAAAAGAATAAAAAATCTTATGTTTAACCTGTCAACTTTTTTCAGGACGACTCAATCATCAGCACGTTTGATGAGGATGCATAATGCACTTTTATGGTGACGAATCAAACCTGAACGAAGTGCCTGATTTTGAAGTAATTTAAGCTTGGAATAGAAAGGTTATTGAGAATTTTGGGTTCAAACAGGGCGTCCCAATGCTGAAGACAGGAGGACGGCTAAAACTCCACCACCATAAACA
>WGED01000346.1 GCA_015492915.1 Cyclobacteriaceae bacterium | reverse complement strand
AAATAGATTAGATTGCGGTTTTTACCTTAAACATTTACTTTTTCATGGAAAATATTATCCCGCTTTCGACCATCGATCACATTTTTACCGGCACAGGGTCATATCCGGTCGAATTTGTTTTTGCCTATGACGGAACGATCGACGCCCGCAAGCTTGAGGAAAGCCTCAAAGATGTTATGAAACATTTCCCTCCCGCATCGGCGCGCCTGATCAGGGTTTCTGACGAAGCCTACGCCTTTCAGCCTGAGGAGGACTGTTATGCTTTTGAGGTGGTAGAGCACAACGTGAACTTCAACGATACCGATATGCGCGGCATATTTCTCGATCCTGTCGAAACCCATGAGCATGAGATGATGACAAAAATCCGCCTGACACAAACGCCCGCAGGATCGGTGCTGGGGGTGAGCATGTCGCATGCCGTGGCAGACGGCTTCAGCTATTTTTTGTTTCTGGCAAACTGGGCGAGGGCGTTTCATGGCAAACCGGTCATTCCCGCATCGCACGACCGGAATCTGTTGATCAGGGAAAGCCACGAAGAAGTGGATGCTGTAAAGATCTATGATAGGGCGGGATTGTTTTACGGCAGAAAGCGAAAATCTCTCGACAGGGATGTGATCCACTGGGAAACGATTCGTTACCCGTACTGTGAACTCAAATCATTGTTGCAAGAGGCCCGGAAAGACTATGAGGCGCGCCTCTCGCACAATGATATCGTCGTAGGGCTTTTATGGAAGAAATTCATGAGTCCGTGGAATACGGAAAAGGGAGACCACCGGACTTATATCAGTTGTCCGGTCGATTACAGAAGACTGCTGGATGGTTTCCCGAAGACTTATTTCGGCAATGCCGTGGCCCTGGCGACTACTCCGCTTTCGTATGAAAAACTGATGAATGCGGGACTGGCGGAGCTGGCCCTGATGGTCCGCAGGAGCATCGCAGGGGTGAACGAACAGTACATCCATGAAGGATTGAAAGTTTTGAATGCGCTCAGTCGGCAGGAAGGCGTGGCAGCCAATGAGCATATCCATGTCTCTCATCCCGACAGCGGCTTACTGGTCACCAACCTCTCTCGTCTGCCTGTAAATGATATCGTCTTCAATGCGGGCCCTCCGGTCCATTATGAGATTTTGACGCCCGTACCACGCGGGGCCGTCATCCTGCCTGACGAGGACGGCATCATGGTCAGGGTGTCCTATCCGGAGGAATTGTCATGAGAAAACAGTGATTTTTTCACGGGTTATCTTTTTGGGGGAAGTGGAGGCCTCCGGATTTTCCCGGAATGTAGTCAGCGTGAAGTATCCCGCATGTTCCTCAATATTTCTTAAAAAGATCAGCTTTACAAAACCCTTTGTCTTTTTATAATCAGGAATTGCTTTGTTTTTCATAAACTCCGTATAGTCGTCAAAATCTTCCACTTTTGTCCTTCCGTGCTAAATTCTTGCGATCATGTATTTTTGGGTTTAATGTTCATCCCCTTTATAAATTCACATGGGTTGAGTTTTTCCTGCTCTGTCAAAACCTGCTTTATTGTAGAAATCAATTGCCCTCCCGTCGGCAGTTAACATTTGCATATGAAAGTCTTTGTATTTCTCCTGCATTCTCCCCATTATCATTTTACCTATTCCCTTTCCCTGATAATCGGGATGGACAAGTAAATGAGGATAATAAACGACCAGATATCCGTCGGAAATAGGGTTGCCAAGTCCTATTAATTTATCGCCATCCCGGGCCGTGATTAACGAATGTGAATGGAGCAATGCCTTGTAGAGTCTGTCCGGCACTTTGGCAGAACTCCATTTATTGGCTTTGTACAATTCAATTACTTCTTCAATTTTTATGTCTCTTGTTTCAGAAAGCGTTATTTCCATTTGGACCTGCTACATTTGAGTGGACGGTAAGTTAAGTCATAAATTGCCGTTTATTAAACCTATTTAGATATGAGAGAAACGAGAAGAAAATTTGACAGGGAGTTTAAGCTCAATGTGGTCGAGTTGAGTTATTCAAGGCCGAATATCAGAGA
>WGED01000345.1 GCA_015492915.1 Cyclobacteriaceae bacterium | reverse complement strand
GTGTAGTTTGCAACTACACACTGATATTTCCAAACGGTTATTATGCGGATTGTAAATCCTTATATCGTTTGCGGAATTTTGATATATGGGTGTAGAATCATTCTACACCCGGCATTCCGGTGTTTTAATCCAAAAACAGTATTTACGTTAATTTTCATTTGACATAACAGTAGTTTAAGCTCGGAATAGAAAGATTATTGAGATTTTTAGGTTCATAGCAATAAAAACGGAGGCTGTTTCAAAAATCTCTGCGCAACTCTGCGTCTTCTTTGGGTAACTTTGCGACACAGCTTAAATTGCGGTTATACAGAGATCCGCAAAGAAGCCGCTCTGCGAGATGCTTTGCGGAGGCACACAAAGATAATTATTTGCACTATTTCAAATCAACTACTTTTGAGACAGCCTCCCATGAGTACTCTGCTCCGGAAAACTTAATTTTCTTCATGCATCAGCAACTTTTCCAGAATCTCTTTGGCTGCTTTTGAAATGACAGTGCCGGGCCCGAAGATTGCTGCTACACCGGCATTATATAAAAACTCATAATCGGCAGGTGGTATCACGCCGCCGGCGATGACCATGATGTCGTCTCTTCCAAGTTTCTTCAGCTCTTCAATGAGTTGTGGCACAAGGGTTTTATGGCCTGCTGCCAGGCTCGATGCTCCGACCACATGCACATCGTTCTCTGCTGCCTGCAGCGCCACTTCCTCGGGCGTCTGGAACAACGGCCCGATATCGACATCGAAGCCGAGATCAGCAAAACTGGTCGAAATGACCTTGGCGCCCCGGTCATGACCGTCCTGTCCCATCTTGGCCACCATGATGCGGGGTCTGCGCCCTTCTATCTCCGCAAATTTATCTGCTAACTCCTTCGCCTGTTTAAAGTGCTCATCCTCAATTGCTTCGGCAGAATATATGCCCGAGATCGAATGAATGGTAGCCTTATGGCGCCCGAACACTTTTTCCATGGCATCTGAAATCTCTCCAAGGGTGGCACGTTTTCTGGCCGCATCCACGGCAAGTGCCAATAAGTTGCCATTTCCACTTTTTGCACATTCGGTGATGGCGTCAAGGGCTTTCATGACTTTCCGGCTATTTCTTGCATCCTTCAATTCCCTCAGCCTCTTGATCTGTGATTCTCTCACTGCTGTATTATCGACTTCGAGTAGTTCAATATTTGTTTCTTCGTCTGTTTGGTATTCATTCACTCCTACAATAATATCTCTTCCTGAGTCAATCCTCGCTTGTTTTCTGGCTGCCGCTTCTTCGATCCGCATCTTCGGCAAGCCCGTCTCAATAGCTTTGGCCATGCCTCCCAACTCTTCTACTTCCCGGATCAAGCTCCAGGCCTTCCTGACCAGCTCATGCGTGAGTCGTTCCACATAATAGCTTCCGGCCCATGGATCCACTGATCGACAGATATTTGTCTCCTCCCGGATGTACAACTGTGTGTTCCTCGCTATCCTGGCTGAAAAATCAGTCGGAAGGGCAATAGCCTCATCCAGGGCGTTGGTGTGAAGCGACTGTGTGTGCCCCAGCGCCGCGCCCATTGCCTCAATGGTAGTGCGCGTCACATTATTGAAAGGGTCCTGCTCGGTGAGGGACCATCCCGATGTCTGACAGTGTGTGCGCAAGGACATGGATTTGGGATTTTTCGGCTCGAATTGTTTCACGATCTTTGCCCACAACAGCCTGCCTGCACGAAGCTTGGCGATTTCCATAAAGTGGTTCATGCCGATGGCCCAGAAAAAGGACAACCGCGGCGCAAACTTATCAATGTCGATACCCGCTTTGATGCCTGCCCTGATGTATTCGAGTCCATCCGCCAGCGTATAAGCCAGTTCGAGATCGGCAGTAGCTCCGGCTTCCTGCATGTGATAGCCGCTGATGCTGATGGAATTGAAGCGGGGCATATTTTTGGAAGTGAACTCAAAGATATCTGCGATGATCCTCATCGAAGGCTGCGGCGGATAGATATACGTGTTGCGCACCATGAACTCCTTGAGAATATCGTTCTGGATCGTGCCACTGAGTTGTTCGGGCTTCACACCCTGCTCTTCCGCCGCCACGATATAAAAAGCCATTATGGGAATCACCGCTCCGTTCATCGTCATGGAGACCGACATCTTGTCGAGCGGTATCTGATCAAACAACACCTTCATATCCTCGACCGAGTCGATGGCGACGCCTGCCTTACCCACATCTCCGACAACGCGTGGATGGTCGGAATCGTAACCGCGATGCGTAGCGAGGTCAAAAGCAATCGAGAGCCCCTTCTGGCCGGCAGCCAGGTTGCGGCGGTAAAAGGCGTTGGATTCTTCGGCTGTAGAAAAACCCGCATATTGCCTCACCGTCCATGGTCTGGTCACATACATAGTCGAGTAGGGTCCCCGCAAAAAGGGCGGAATGCCGGCGACGTAATCAAGATGTTCCACATCCTCCAGGTCATCCGCCGTGTAAAGCGGCTTGATCTTTATCTTCTCCGGGGCAAGCCACGCATGCCCCTCTTTCGTTTTCTCTTTAGGTACTGGATTACTGTTTTTAATGTCCTGATAAGATATTTTTGAAAAATCCGGTTTCATCGTTAAGTGTGTTTAATTGATGTTCAGCTTATCCTGAAAATCCGTAAGTGCATCGAGAAGGTTAGTCCTGATGTGAATGAAATCATCTATGCCTGCGGTTATCAGGTCCTCTATCGCATCTTTGGGATTGCCGGCAACGATGAGCAATCCATCCTTTCTGGATTCCCTGAAATGTCGCGCAAATCGGACACCCAGAACCGGATAATCCTCATCAGCCCCACATATCACAGTGATCTCAGCATTGTGTTCCAGTGCTTTTTTAACCGTTTCTTTAACATTTTCAGTGACCTCTCCCTCAATGACGCCAAACCCGCCACAACCGAAAAACCCTCCGCTGAACTGTGCCCGTGCTGTCCTCATAGCGGGGTTGTCGCCGATCAATGCCAGGTAAACCATAGGCCTTCGTCCGGTCCGCTTGCTGTAGGCGTCTGTTTTTAACCTCATTTGCTCAAACTCAACCGCACCATTGACCGGTACGAGCAACTCCATATTTTCTTTATCAAAATTCTCTTTATATATCTCGTCCGGATCGAGCTGTTCATTGGTGTTGGGGTACTTGTTTGTCCCGACATAAACCTCTCTGCGCTGTGCTATCCGCTCCAGCTTTGTATCCCTCGTCTGCCTGATACGCTCCTGAATCATTCCGGACCTGAAGCCGTGCATAAATCCTCCCTCCGACTCAATCTCCCTGAACAATTCCCATGACTTTTCAATGATTTTATCGGTAATACTTTCGATATAATACGAGCCGGCCCCCGGATCCGCTACTTTGTCAAAAAAAGATTCTTCTTTCAATATGGCAGAAATATTCCTGGAAATTCTTTTTGAAAAAGGTGTCGGTGTTTCAAAATGCTCATCATAGGGAGCAATGGTCAGGGCGTTACATCCACCCAGGATGGCAGACATGGCCTCGGTGGTATTCCTGAGCATATTTACATAAGGATCATAGATTGTCTTGGTCCATGCCGATGATACGGAATGAATATGCAAATCGCCGGGATGAAAATCTGTAAACCCATATGTTTCGGCAATTTTATAAAACAGCACCCGTAAGGCCCGCAGCTTGGCGATCTGCGGAAAGTAATCAGTACCAATGCCCATGGAAAATGCCATATTTTTCATGACCTGTTCGGGAAGGAGACCCAGGTCGGTAAGCCTGTCGATATACTCCACGGCCACGCTCAGACTAAAGGCCAGCTCCTGCACAAGACTCGCACCGGCGTCCAGAAAGTGTTTCCCGTTAATCGTGATCCCGTAAAAATTGGCTGCATCCTCCGTGATTTCAATTATTTCCCGAAGGATATCAAAACCATCAGACGCCATCTCCCCTTTCAGCGCAAAGTTTTTTATAGGGTCATAGTTCAGGCTTCCTTTGAGCCTTGCCGTTTCAATATGATTTACACTTTCATAAGTAAAATACCCTTTGATGAGTTTGGCAGCATTTCTGTCAGCTATAAAGGATACGGAACAGTGAAGCGGCAGTATGTTGTTCAGCAATTTTCCGATATCGATATGTTCTTTTCCTGCCAGATCAAACAACAAACCGTCGGCTCCGTTGGCGAGTGCTTCGATGGCAGTTTTGTTGGCTGTGGCAACCTCTTCTACAGCAATTCTTTCAATGTTGCTCCAGGCAGCCGGGCCTTTCGCCGGATCGGAATTGTTGAGGGCGCAATGCTGAAACCTTTTCAAATAATCAAGACTCTTCAGATCATCTTTTGTATAAAACGGTTGCAGGTCAATCTCCTCAAAAGTTCTCCAGACAAGTTTTTTGTCAAAATCGCCCCCCTTGAGATCCGCAAGGGCCTTTTCTTTCCACTGTTCCTTTGTGATTGGGGGAAATTCAGCAAAAAGTTTTTCGGAAGAATCCGCTTCTTTCATAAGAATATATTTCTATAGTTGATTGAATTTGATTGATAAAATCCGTTAGTTGTTTCGGCTTTGTTTTCAGTGCGCGAATTTAGTTACGTCGTATAAACAATCGGTATGATACGCATCAAGAAGAATTATGATTAATATCACAAAACCATGGAGTAATTTACATTATTTCGGGATG
>WGED01000344.1 GCA_015492915.1 Cyclobacteriaceae bacterium | reverse complement strand
ATATTTATCTGGTGCTCATCAGCCGGTTCAAAGAATACTACTATTATGTGATGATCGTAGGTGCTGTGGGTTGGTCTGTAGGTATTTTGATTGTATTGTTTGGCGGCAGTTATGCCGAGGCTGTGCTGTGGTGGATCGCTTTCATTCTGCTTACCGTATTTGGCGAGCGGTTGGAGTTGAGCAAATTTTTACCTACTTCTTCAAAGAAGAGGATCACCATGATATTATCCATAGCGGTGTATATGGTTGGTATAGCGATTCCCGCTGATTGGGGCAGCAAGATCATTTCCGGTCTGGGCCTTATGCTGATGGCCGTCTGGCTGCTGCATTACGACATTGCCAGAAAATCAGTCAAAAGTCATGGAATCCATCGCTTTATGGGCGCCATGCTGTTGCTCGGGTATGTGTGGATGGCTTTTTGCGGATTGCTGCTTATCCTTGATCCGGTGAGCATCTATCACTACGACGCCATGCTGCACACGTTCTTTTTGGGTTTTACCTTTTCAATGATCTTTGCGCACGCCCCCATCATTTTCCCGGGTGTGGCAGGTCTCAGCATCAGACCATATCACGGTAGTCTGTTCTTCTGGGGGATCGTCCTGCAATTGGCCCTGATAATCAGGATTTCGGGCGATTTGCTTGAAATTTCATATTGGCGCAAGATCGGGGGCATGGCCAATGGGGTGATCATCATTTTGTTTTTTATAAATTTGGTGATACTTTTTGTCAGAGAACAAAGAAGAACAACTTGATTTCGAGAGGTAAAGTAATTCGGACAGGAGCTTTTTTTTCCATCGTCAATTTCCTGATCACGGCTGGCATCGGGGTATTATTGAGGTATAATACACTTTTTCCAATCAGAGATTTCCCTGACAGATACTGGATTCACGCGCATTCGCACATTGGATTTTTAGGCTGGGTCTTCGTAGCACTCATGATTCTCGGATTTGGAATTTTGTTGCCGCAAGGAGGGAGGATAAGCAAAAAGATGTACAGGCTGCTGATCTATATCGAGATATCGGTACTCGGTTTACTGGTCACATTCCCGTTTGAAGGCTATGGGGTTTTATCGATATTTTTCCTTACCCTGCACATGGTGTTGTCACTGCTTTTTGTCATTTTGTTTTATCGCCAGGGCCGGAAAAATGATCTCCCGACAAAGTTTTATAAGGCAGGGCTTGTATTTATGCTTATCTCGGGAATAGGCCCTATTGCCCTGGGACCTATTGTGGTATTCGGCCTCAAAGACAGCCCTTTGTATGAGCTTTCGATCTATTATTACTTACATTTTCAGTATAATGGATGGTTCACGCTTGCTGTGTTTGGATTGTTTTTTCGGTTACTGATGCAATCAGGCATTTCTCTTCCGGAAAAGAAAGTAAGACAATTTTACCGCTTGCTGGTCATGGCAATTATCCTGACCATGGCATTGTCAGTACCCGGGATTGA
This sequence comes from Cyclobacteriaceae bacterium, assembly GCA_015492915.1. Lineage (GTDB taxonomy): Bacteria > Bacteroidota > Bacteroidia > Cytophagales > Cyclobacteriaceae > JAAUQL01. The sequence goes on along the minus strand of WGED01000344.1, from coordinate 2,434 downwards.
GGATTCGTGGCATATGCGGTTGTTAGGTGGTGTCGGGGCTGCACTGCAATTATGGGCCGGATATCTATTTTTGCAAATTATTTTTCTTCACAAAGGGCCGGAAAAACTTTTTATTCACCCCCTGATAAAATGGCTGTTTGGAATTGCGTTATTCTCATGGCTGATAAAACTTCTGCTGCAGTTTCTTTCGCCGTTTCCGGTCATCATGGAATTTGGTTATACGAGCCGCGATGCCATCATCGCTTATTTGCATTTGACTTATCTGGGCTTTACCAGCGCCTTTATCATCGCTGTTTTTATCATTAAAAATTATATTTCAGTCATACACAGGATTACAAAGCTGGCAATTGCATTGTTTATGATCGTCACAGTGCTGATGGAAATTACGATCGGGTTGCGATCTCTTCCCCGCCTTATCGGGCTGGAATTTCTCAGGACCATTCATTATGCTTTGCTTGTTGAAACCGTCATCTTGTTTATTGCCGTGGCTATTCTGTTGTTTTACGGATTTCTCATTCCCAAACGAGCTGTAAGGCACAAGGCTATGCACTGATAGATTTTAAAGGCTGCAATCCCTTGATTCCTTTTTGATAATACTTCTGTTTATTATCACTATTTTTGCACTTTAATAATTCACGTGATATGGGCAGATTCAGGGATTTCGGAAAATCCGTCAAATATTCTACCATTGTTTTTTTCATGGATTTTTTACTGTTTTTAGTAAAGATATTGCCATGGAAGTGGACAAGTGGCCTCTGTGCAGGTCTTGGTTGGCTTGCCTGGTATCTTGTAAAAGGAGAACGAAAAAAAACCATCAAAAATCTGACAATCGCTTATGGGGAGGAAAAATCCCCAAAAGAGATCAGGCAAATGGCCAGAGAGGTGTTTATGAATCTCGGTAGGGCTGCCGCCGAACTGGCCATCAAACTTACGATTGATGATGAAAAAACATATTTCAAAAATATTGAGGTCATCGGTAAGGAGCACCCCCTCAAAGCTTACGAAAAAGGTGGGGGTATCATCAACATCGTTCCGCATATCGGTTGCTGGGAGGGCTTGGCCAAGACCATCACCATGCTAGGGTTCCCTGCAGGAGCTGTTGCCAAGCCATTACAAAATAAAAAACTCGATAACTGGGTGGTGAGGCACCGGGAGTTTGGTGGGTTCAAGGTTCTACCCCGGGGCATCACATACAAAGCCATCCTTCAATTTCTCAAACAAAATAACAGCCTGGGTATGCTCATCGACCAGGACACTAGCGTAAAGGGTGTATTTGTTGATTTCTATGGCAAACCGGCATATACGCCCATTGGTGCTGCCATGCTGGCCCTCGATTCGGATGCTGCCGTTATTGCTGCTGTGCTGGTTCGTGATAAGGGTAATAAATATAAATTTATATTTTACGAGCCCATGGAGGTGACCCGAACCGGTGACCGTAAGAGAGACTTGCAGGAAAATACAGAACGCTTTCATAAGGAAGTAGAAAAGATCATCAGGCAGTATCCCACACAGTGGGTGTGGATGCATGACCGGTGGAAGACGACCCCTGAGATGATCGAAACCAGAGAGCGTGAGAAGCAGGAGATGCGTCGAAAGCGGCGGGAGCAGATGCAGAAGGAGAAAGCAGGGAAAGGAGAATAGTCTTTTGGTATTATATTATCGGCCCAAAGAATTATGACAGGATTGATGAATACAGTGAAATTCATAAGGCATTTTGTCATTTTTTCTTTATTGACAGTCATTACTCAAATTGGTGGGATCGTGTATTTACTGAATCTGTTTCTTCATAAAAATCCTGGAAATTCATATAGATTTCAATCTACTATTACTTTTATCACCTTATATGTTACCGCAACATATTTAATTGTCCCTAAAGTAGCACCGTTTTTTGGTAGAGAGAAGATCAGGCATTCGGGCATGATACAGCCTGCCAATCATTTGACTGCCTTATTGAATAGAAATTATGTAAATCCTGAACTAAATACAATATTGGGACGATCAGCCGAAAACCTATTCGGTACAAACATCAAAATTCATTATCTCGATGCTAATTTTCCTTTTATAGATGGCTTCCCCTTGATGCCTCATTTAAGTCACAATGACGGTAATAAAATAGACATCAGTTTTGTTTATCAATTTTCTGACGGAAAAATTACAAATAAGCTAAAATCTGTTTCGGGATATGGCATTTTTGAAAGACCTGAATCAGATGAAGTTGATTGGCCCTCGAAATGTATTGCACAGGGGTATAACCGGTATGGTTTTTCAAAATATTTATCTTTTGGTGAGATTAACAAAGAACTTATCTTTTCCGAAAAAGGAACAAGAGAGTTGATCCAAAGTTTGTTAAAGAATATAGAAGTGAAAAAAATCTTCATTGAACCCCATTTAAAACGCAGGTTAAATTTAAAAGATCCCCGGATAAGGTTCCAGG
>WGED01000343.1 GCA_015492915.1 Cyclobacteriaceae bacterium | reverse complement strand
GCCAGGAATGTGTCGATGAGCAGCAGCCTTTTTTCGGCCTTTTCCCATGGCACATGCAGGGATGTCTCTACCGAGACGGGGATTCCCTCCGCCCTGATCAGCCTGAGGAGCTCGTCAAGCTCCTCCTCCTGTGCCAGCGGCTCACCGCCCGAAAGGGTAACACCACCCCCGCTGCGATGGTAATAGGCAAAATCCTTTTTGATCTTCTCAAAGATCGCCTGCGAACTCATCTTTCTGCCTGAAACGGTCAGCGCCCTCGACGGGCATGTATCCGCGAATTGCAAAACATCCGCGACAGCCTTTCTGTCAATGGCAAGGCTGCCGTCATGAGAAAATGACAATTTTCCATTGCCTGCCTCCACGCAGGTGCCGAAACGGTTGCAACTGCGCTCGTCGTACATCAGCTCCGGGGCAAATGATTGCCCTTCAGGGTTGCTGCACCACATGCAACGGAGCGTGCATCCTTTGTAAAAGACGACCGTCCGGACGCCGTCGCCGTCATGAGTTGAGAACCGCTGAATGTTGAAGATCATTTGCCCTGAAAATAGCTTTTGATTACTTTCTTATGTAAGTTAATCATATTTCGAATGAAAGTAAAGGAAATCGATCACAACAGGGCCATTTTCCCATAGACAAAAAAAGCGCCCGTAAAAGACGCCCGAATTTCTACAATCCTATTTTGCGTTTCATTATCACTCCAACTCTTTAAGCAATTCACTTGCTTTGGCGGCATAGGCATTATTACCCTTTTGCAGTGATTCAAGTAATGGCACAGCCAAATCCGGTTTTTTCATACTGAGATAGCATAGTGCAAGGTACCATTTTGCCGGAGTGGCATATATTGATGACGAATTAGCTATTTTTTCATAAATCGGGGCCGCATTTTTATAACGATCAAGGGCCTGATAAGAACTGGCCAGGACAAACTCACTGAGCGGTGTCTTCTGTGTATCATCAAACTCATTCAATTTCATGATCACAGATCTGTATTCGCCCCTGTCATAATAATCAATGATCTCCTCGAGTGTATTTTCTCCTTTCGACTCACCCCTGGTTACAGATGGCATATACTTATAAGGCTCGTAATAGCTGGCTGCAAGTTGCTGATATCCTCTGATATAGGTGGTGGAGAACAGGTAAGCGACACCAAGCAAAAACACCAATGAAGCTGCCGCATAATAAAACCACTGCCTGCGCTTCAGCCCATGAGATGCTATCGTTTTTTCCCCATTTAACGCCTTATCCCATTCTTTAACCTTCTCCAGCATCTCTTTCCTGCCATGAAAACGAATACCGTCTACTGCCAGCTTGTGCTGCTCAAATTTTCCGGTCAGCTCAGGATCCTTTTCTATTTCAGATCTCAGCTTTGCCGCTTCCTGCTCATTCAATGTACCGTCGAGCAGCCTGTCAAACAATTCGTTGTATTTCGTTTGATCGTTCATAAAACAAGTAATAAAAAAGTCCTCATTTGCCTTCCCAATGTTTGCTTGAGCCTCTGCAGGCATTTGTATTTCAGATTTTTCACCGTATCGCTATTTTTATAATTCATCAAATCTGCAATGTCCTGCATGGATTTTCGATGATAATAGTACAGTGTCAATATCTTCCTGCAGGGATCACCCAGCTTCTCTATTTCCGTTTCTACTTTTTTCAGTTTTTCTTCATAGGCTTCGTCAAACCGGTTGTGATAAATGTCCTGATCCTGAAACAAATGATCCTGCTCTGCAGTCTGATGCCTTGCTTTTAATCTCAGCAATTCCCGTATTTTATTCTTCCCAATGCTGAAAAGATAGGTTTTGACCTGGGTGGTGATTTCAGTGACTTTTTCATAAATGATATTTTCGTACAATATCACTACGGACTCTTGAAACACCTCTTTGGCTTCTTCCATGGTACAGGAATGATTCCGAACCGCCCATAGCATAAACTCATTGCGGTATGCATTGAAAATCTCCCTGAGTGCTTCATCAGCATCGTGGTTCTTGATCCTATCGATCAATGAATGACTATTCATTCGTAGTTTTATGATAAATGTAAATGAATGTAACCCACCGCATTAAGATAAACATTATATCCCCGAAAAATCTATCCCCCCCTTCGGCAGTTGTTAATGATAAAAATGCCTTTTTCTCATAGAAACTTTCCCGGTTATCCCTGCAGGTAAATCCTTGCGCCGGATCGTTTGAACCTTTATGCCCGGAAAGGTTGTCTGTCAATAATTATCCCCGTTTCCCATAAAAATACAACACAGCCCGTAATTTTAACGGGCTGCGTCTGATTTATTATATTTCTGCAAAAAAGTCATTGCCTTTGTCATCGACGATAATGAATGCAGGGAAATTCTCAACTTCTATTTTTCGCACGGCTTCCATGCCCAACTCTTCAAAATCAATGACTTCAACTGATTTTATACTCTCCTTTGCAAGGATCGCCGCCGGACCACCGATGGAACCGAGATAAAATCCTCCATGCTTCTTGCATGCCTCCGTCACTTGTTTCGACCTGTTGCCCTTAGCCAGCATGATCATCGATCCGCCATGGCTCTGGAACAGATCCACATAGGGGTCCATCCTTCCTGCTGTCGTTGGCCCGAAGCTGCCCGACGGCATCCCTTCCGGCGTTTTGGCTGGTCCTGCATAATAAATCGGGTGTTTTTTAAAATATTCCGGCATCGGTTTACCCTCATCGAGCATCTGCTTGATCCTGGCATGCGCTATATCCCGTGCCACGATCAGGGTACCCGTCAGGCTGAGTCTTGTTTTAATAGGATGCTTTGACAACTCCTTGAGGATTTCTTCCATCGGCTGGTTCAAATCTATTTCCACCGGTTTTTGTAAATGTGGCGCTTCGGCAGGAAGGAATCTGGCCGGATTTCGCTCCAACTCCTCAAGAAATATCCCCTCTTCCGTAATTTTAGCTTTGATATTGCGGTCGGCGCTGCAACTCACACCAATACCCACAGGACAGGACGCCGCATGTCTCGGCAGCCTGATCACCCGAACATCGTGCACGAGGTATTTCCCACCGAATTGAGCTCCTATGCCACTCTCATAGCATATCTGCTCAATCTTCTTTTCCCACTCCAAGTCACGAAATGCATGCCCAAGTTCATTACCTTTGGTGGGCAGGTTGTCCAGGTTTCCTGTCGAAGCTTCTTTCACGGTTTTGAGTGTCGCCTCTGCAGAAGTGCCGCCGATGACCACCGCGAGGTGATACGGCGGACAGGCTGCCGTACCAAGATCCTTTATCTTTTCACGAATGAAATTCGCCAGGTTTTCTTCCGAAAGCAATGCTTTGGTCTGCTGATAGAGAAAAGTTTTATTGGCCGAACCGCCTCCTTTGGCCAAGAACAGGAATTCATACTTGCTGCCCGCTTTGGAATAGATATCAATCTGCGCCGGCAGATTGGTGCCCGTATTTTTCTCTTCCGTCATGGTGAGGGGTGCAATCTGTGAATAACGCAGATTCTTTTCCTGATAAGTGACGAATATTCCCTTTGATAAGTATTCTGCATCATTGGCGCCTGTCCATACATTTTCGCCCTTTTTCGCTAAGATGACAGCGGTACCTGTATCCTGACAAGTAGGCAATTGTCCCTCTGCTGCGACAATGGAATTTCGCAATAAAGTATAGGCGACAAAGCGATCATTGTCTGTCGCTTCAGGATCATCAAGTATTTTTGCCAGTTTTTCAAGGTGCGAAGAGCGCAGATAAAACGACACATCGGTCATCGCTTCGCGGGCAAGCACCGTAAGCCCTTCCGGATCCACTTTCAATATTTTTCTGCCGTCACACTCAACGACCGATACAAAATCTGATGTAAGCTTCCTGTATTTGGTATTGTCTTCCCCCAGGGGAAACAACTCCTGATATTTGAATTCAGCCATTTTATTAAAAAGTCTGTGTTTATGAATAAATAACTATTTTATTAAGTGCAATGTCAACACTACACAAATATAACAATGTGCACGGGTGAAAAAGTGCATTTTTGAAATTAATAATGATCAAAAGATTATTATTTACGACGCCTGCAACAAGCATAAATAAATTACTGATTTATTGGACGGGAATAAAGGTTGCAACGGATCTCATAAAAAAAGCCTGACTTCAATTATTGATATCAGGCCTGGCTATTAACAGCAAAATTAATGTTCTGATTATGAATTTTTAAAAGAAGTAATTCACCTGAGCACCAAGAATATTGTAATTATTAAACTGGTAAGAAGTATATATAACACCATTTTGTGGAGGATTCGGCACATTGATATCCTTGCCCAGCCAACTGAAATTGAATTCCCTGTTTAAAGCAAAATACAAAACGATTGATAATTTTTTGTATTTTGGTACCGGTCTGAAACTGGTCCCGAAACGCACCCTGTATCGGTGAAAGCCGTTAGGCGGGGCTACTTCCACCAAATTGAAATTATCATCATAATAACTGATGGGTTCTCCATTCAGATAGAAATACAATGCTCCCTGAACAAAAGGTTTTAATGCTATAGGCAAATTACCTCTGCGATAACTCAGCTTAACATTGTATTGTATTCTGGTCTGGTATTTTTCGAACCTCGGAATATACTGCTGCACTATTAAACGGTTTGAAAGCCTTAGCGATCTTCCCAGGTTGTCATTCCTGCGTATTTCCGCTGAGATGGTATGAAATGTTACCGTATTGAGAAAATTAGGCTTTTGCGGATAATGACTGTCCCACCAGATGCTGTATTTATACAGAGATATGCCATAACCGAACCCGAAAGTATAGAATCGATTGATTCTATATTTTGCCCCCAGATTAAACTGTGCGAGCCAGAAATCATGACTCATTGATTTCATGGCCGCCAGTGAATAGAGATCCACGGACCACCGGTAGTTGATCTTTTTGTTGAGATAAACGCTGTAAAAAGGTTTGATTTCATTGGTCACATCACCCTCCTGTCCATGACTTACCAAAGGCAATGTGAGAATAACAATGACGATATAAACAAATTTCCTCATCGAATTAATTTTTTATCGTTGGATAATCTGATTATTGCAGCTTTGGACCCGCTGACAAGTGTAACGGAATAAGCGTCTGCTTTGCCTGACGGTTTCGGCAGATTCAGATAAAAAGTCTTTGATGTGCCGGGAATTAGTTTTTCATCCGACACAAATTCGACTTTGTCAGATTTATCAGAATTTATTTTATAAATTTTTGATTCCCCTGAAGTTAAGTTTTGCAGTTTGATCTTCAGAATAGTTTCTTCCAGCATTTTATATGTAAATACCGGTCTCACTATCACCCTGATCCTGCTCGTATCAGAAACAGTAAAATCAAAACCGGCTTTTTTGGTTATTTCATAGTATGATCTCACCACGCCTGATTTTACGAATCTCAACTCCTTTTTGTCCAGTTTTAATGTAGGCTTAATATCTTCCCACACCGGCTTCGGGTGGGCTGCATAAAATGCTCGCATATGAGATTTCTGATCTGTTTTCTGCTTATAAAATCGGTATGTCTGCTTACCCGGCGGCACATTTATCACAAGCTTATAAGGTCGTGACGGATGCCCTGCAAGAGATTTACTTTTAAACTTCAGGTTACTGGTCATTAATTCAGGAATATCGACTGTTTTCACGTTATTCCCGTTCCGGATATACTTGACCCTGAACGGTTGAGATTTGAATGCATCTTCCTCTTCAATCCTCACCCTGAAATTGAGAAATAGCTGTCCCGGACCCGTTACCTGATATTCAGTCCTTGACTTATCAGATAAAGCATAATAGACATAATCCTTTTTTCCTGCCAGCACTACCTTACCGATTGATTTTTTTGGAGCAATCTCTACTTTCTTCTGTGCCAGTACCGGCATGACAAGAAATGCCAGACATATTGTGATAATTTGTTTTTTCATTGCTTATAACTCTTTTTGAATAATATCATTTCCAATCGCATTTTGTTTTTTATCAAAGACGACAATGCCAAAAATCAGCATGACCAGTAAGCTGGTGGCACCAAAAACATATCGCATATCATACTTGAGGTCGTAAAAAAGTTTCCCTTCGCCCGGCTCAGGCAATGGGACGGGGTCTCGGGGAAGCTCGTATCTGGTCATGAGCCGCTGAAGATTCTTTAAATTTATCAATGGCAATTTACGGGATGCCATCTCGAACATCACTCCTTTCTTATCTGGAAAAATGTTGAGCTTTACATCTTCAAGAAGCCCCGAAGGAAGTTCTTCCGAATTTATATTGCTACCGAGACTGGCCACTCCCCCGCCAATATTTACATATAGCTTTATTTTTTTCCCTAACTCTTTTTCCCTGTCACCAAAGATCTTCATCCTTGCAGCAATGTTTTCACTCAATGAATTTCCATTAATAAAAATCAACCCGTTTCTTTTAACAGCCTCTGCCGCCTGACTCCTCCCTTCCGGACTTAATGTCCTGCCTATATCCTGATTTGCACCGATTGAAGAAGCAATAATTTTCTGTTTAAATAATCCGCCTTTAAGCAAGCTCGAATGCATATCGAGATAAGTGTATTTAGGGTCGTTAGCGCCCCACGATGACGCGGTCACTGATGCAATAAAACTGATTTTTAATCCCATTGTTTCGACAGCAGAACAAGCCGCTATGTTTAAGGCGGGAAATGACCCCGTAGCACCGATGGCAATATGGTCACCCTTTTTAATTCCCGCGTCCTTAAACAATTCTACAATCATCGCGGCAAAATTAGGATTAACAGTACTCAGCTTCACAGGCAATGAGCCACGGCCTGATGTAATGGAAGAATACCGCGTACCGATAATCCTTGTATCATTGGGATCATTGATATTATCAACAATCACTTCATCTCTGAAAGCGGTGTGCTTTAAATATTCAATACAATCGCTCATCAATCCGGCAGCCGCGAGCTTCTCCTGAAAATATGGCTGTGGTTGTTCTTTTTTTGTGAATTCCACAATGAACATCATCAAAACAGCCACGATGCTCAGGATACTCAATACCAATGTCGATCGAATAGAAATATTTTTCATATTAATAGATATTCGGGATCGTATTTCCGTTGAAAATTATTATTACCAATAGCCTTACCAGCACGGATATGATGATCAGCATAGCCAGTGTTTTCACTACTCCCTGTTTTGCTGACCAGTTGGCGATGAGTCCCGGTACTACCCATCCAACTGCAGACAGCTCCACGGTGCTTTTGGTTGTGTTAAAAAACAACAGATGATGAGACAAGATGGCAAATATCGTCCCGATCAACAGGGAGATGACCATCTGACGGCAGCCAAACAAAAATGTATACCTGCCAATAACTTTTAAAACCAAAAATGTGGCAAAAGCAATCAGAAACGTACCAATTAGCCGGTCGGGATTTCCCAGTTGCAGGGCTATGTACCCGGGGACAATTATACCGCCGGCAGCCATGCCAAACGCTTCTATAAAAAAGAGTGATAGTACGATACCTATTGTAACAGCAAGTTCAATCATGGTTTTTTAAGCTCTGATTCGTGTTCATAATATTTTGCCAATTCCGCCCCGCCGGCACCCATATTACCGTAGGCTACCACCACGCATGATTTTCCGGCCTTTTCAAAAATCGTCTCTGACTGAAATTGTGGTTCCGTAATGCCGATCAGATGAATTTTATTTGCAGGGATTCCCCTTTTCAATGCAATCGTCCGGACCAGTTCGACATTTTCTCCGGTAAGAAATAAATGGTCAAAAGTCAATGAGGAAAAAGCTGCAGTTAACTGTATGGACCGCTCTTTACGATCCTTTCTCGAATTCAGTATAATGGCATATTGCTTTTTATCACCCTCCAGTTTTCGAATGCTTTTCCATAACATGATCGACGATTCAGGATCATTGGCGGCAAGAGCATTATAAAAAATGATGGTTTTTCCATGTTTTTCTATTTGATATTTCCTGAGGGCTCCCTCATCGGGAAGTGTTTTTTTCATCGCTGCCAGCGCTTTTACCCTATCCACCTTCATGCTTTCACAAACAAAAAGCGCCAATGCTACGTTTTCAGGGTGCTCAAAATAGGTGAAACCACGCATATCTTCAGCCGTCACCATATCACCGTCAGAAGCTACCACCTCGGTATTCAGTTTATCAGCCTTCTTCTTTATATAATCCAGCATCCGGTCTTCAGCGGTGAAAACCTTTGATTTTTTCGGTATGGTCAGTGTCAGTGCTTCGGCCACATTCTCCAATCGCGGCCCCATCACATCCAGATGATCCATGCGGATATTTGTCAAAACTCCATGGGTTGCTTTGATCATCTGATGCTCGGTGATACGCTGATACTCGGGCTGCAGAGCCATGCATTCGATGAGCAACACATCTGCTTTCTGCTTTGAGCAGTACTTAACTATTTTGAGCTGTTCGAGAATATTTGCCTTTTCCTTACGATGAATAGCCACCTCGGTGCCATCACTCAGTATCATTCTTGGAAAAGTTCCCGTAACTTTTGTTATGGTATTATAACCACCTGCTCTCAGGCCTGCTCCTATCAGACGGGTAACACTGGATTTGCCTCTTGTGCCATTTACATGAATTCTGATAGGAATTGACCTGAGGTATTTTTGGTGCTGCTGGTATTCAAAAACACCATACAAAATCAACCCGACTGTCAGAAGAAAAATGATTAATAAGCTGTTCACCTTAGGTTGTAACTATTTAAAAACTTGGCAAGGTAAACAAAATTCAGAAGCGTGATGTTTAGATAATTTTCATAAAAAGAGAATTTCTTACTTGTGTTAAAAATTACTCTTTTACAATCTTTCGATAAGCACAAAATAATATTCCTATTCTGCACCTGTTTATTCCTCCATTTCTCTGAAGATCTTCCTCCCCAATGAGTAAGTAATTAATTGCCATACTTCATGCCTGCAAAATATCCCAACATATTGGGATTGACGGGGGCCTGTGCCCGACCTACCTTTGTGATGTTATTTTTATTAAATCTAAATAAAGATAGTCATGGCAAAACATATTTTTACTTTTTTGTTGACGGTAATTTTAACGCTGCTTTTTGTAAAGTCTGGCAATACTCAAAGTTTGTCCGAGCAGACTGGTGTAATCAAGGGAAAAACTTTACTGGTTGATAGTGATATCCCGATACCAGGTGTATCAGTATATCTTCAGGATACCAATATCGGTGCTGCCTCCAACGGCAATGGTAATTTTATCATTAAAAATGTTCCTGCCGGAGAATACACGCTCATAGCCTCTGCAATCGGTTATTATACGCTTACGGAGCAAGTCATTGTAAAAGAAAACGAAGCCGTTTTCATTAATTTTCCCATGATTGAATCTATCTCAAGCTTGTCGGAAGTCACGGTAATGACAAGCGGTACCGGTGGGCTCAAAGATATTCCGGGATCGGTATCTTACCTGTCGCCAAAAGCGCTGAATAAATTCAGTTACACTGACATCAACAGAACACTGAGAGCCGTACCGGGTGTAAATCTGCAGGAGGAAGACGGCTTTGGCCTGCGCCCGAACATAGGGCTCCGGGGCACGGGCACGGAACGGAGTTCCAAGATCACGATAATGGAGGACGGTGTATTGATGGCGCCGGCACCGTATGCAGCCCCTGCCGCCTACTATTTCCCCACAATAGGCCGCATGCAGGCTGTTGAGATACTCAAAGGCAGTAGTCAGATTAAATACGGGCCCTACACTACAGGTGGGGCCATTAACCTTATCTCAACACAAATCCCGAATGAATTTGCCGGAAGGATAGATATGCTGGCCGGTAGTTTTGGCAGCACAAATCTGCACGCTTCCATAGGTAATTCTCATAAAAATGTTGCCTATCTGGCGGAAGCCTATCAATACGGTTCCAGGGGGTTCAAAGAACTCGACAATGGAGGAGAAACCGGATTCGACAAAAAGGACTATCTGGCGAAAATCAGGGTGAACACAAATGAAGATGCCGGAATTTACCAATCACTGACCTTTAAACTGGGACACGTAAACGAAGTCTCTAATGAAACTTACCTTGGATTGACCCAGGAAGATTTTGACAAGACACCTTACCGCCGGTATTTTGGCTCACAAAAAGATCAAATCATTACTCGACAAACGCAACTGTCGCTGACGCACAGGGCTGAATTTTCCAAGACATTTAATATCACGACTACTGCCTATCGCACCGAACTTGGCCGCAACTGGTATAAGCTCGATAAGGTAAAAGACGACAATGGTACTAAAACAGGCATAAGTGCTATTCTCGACGATCCGGATACTTACAGTGGCGCGTATCGCATTATCACAGGTGGCTCAAGCAGCAACAGCGACGCCCTTTTTGTCAAGGCCAACAACAGGACCTATTTTGCCCGGGGCATACAGACCATCCTGGGATTTAATTTCGATAACACCACACTGAGCCAGAATATTGACCTTGGTCTAAGATTTCATGAGGACCAGATGGATCGCTTTCAATGGGTGGACGAATATGCCATGGATAACGGTGTAATGAAACTCACAAAGGCAGGAATCCCCGGCACCGAGAGCAACAGGATAGAATCAGCCAGGGCTTTTGCTTCCTATTTACAGTACAGGCTTGATTTCGGAAAGTTTTCCGCTACCCCGGGCATCCGCTATGAAAATATAACCCTTTCGAGAAGGGATTATGGCAAGAATGATCCGGAACGGACAGGGGTCGACTTGTCGGAAAGAAGCAATCACGTCGAAGTTTTTATCCCTGGCATAGGACTTAACTACAATCTGAACAGTAACTTCAATTTATTTGCGGGAGTTCACAAAGGCTTCTCTCCTCCAGGTTCAAAGGAAGGTACAAAACCTGAAGAAAGTGTCAACTATGAACTGGGGCTTAGGCTGTCCAAGCAATCTCTGTCCGGTGAAGTTGTCTTGTTTGTCAATGATTACAGCAATTTGCTGGGCACCGATCTGGCCGCTGCCGGTGGCGGAGGAACCACAGAAATGTACAATGCCGGAGAAGTATTGACAAAAGGACTGGAATTTCAGCTCTCTTATGACCTGTTATCATCCGACACTTACTCATCCTTCAGATTGCCGTTGTCAGTCGTTTATACCTACACGGATTCTAAGTTTCAAAACAGCTTCGAAAGCGAAAACGACAGTTGGGGCAAAGTAACGGCCGGCGATGATTTTCCGTACCTGGCCCATAATCAATTTACTTTTATCGTAGCCCTGGAGCATCAAAAATTCAATATCAACCTGAGCGGCAGATACACTGATGAGATGAGAACAGTGCCGGGCCAGGGTGTTATTCCCGACAACGAAAAAACCGATGCTTTCTTTGTGCTTGATGCAAGCGCCAATTATGCAGTGTATAAAAATATTTCACTATTCGTGAACAGTACGAACTTAACCAACAAGGCATACCTGGTGTCGAGGAGGCCTGCAGGCTTACGACCGGGAATGCCAAGAGCTTTTATGTTTGGTATTAAGGCAAACTTCTAAGTTGATATAGGTTTTAATTGCTGAATACAAATTTGGCACAGGGTGTAGTTTCATATTGCACCCTGATGCCGAATTCAGACCATAGAAATGCCAACAGGGCAATGATCCGAGCCCATGTATTCGTTTAGTATAAATGCGTCTTCCACCCTGCCCCACAGGCTGTTGCTAACGAGAAAATAGTCAATTCTCCACCCGATATTCTTGGCGCGGGCGCCTGCGCGGAAGCTCCACCAGGAGTATTTCACCACGTCGGGGTACTTTGTGCGAAAAGTATCGACAAATCCATGATCTATATACCTTGAGAATCCATCGATTTCCTTCTGGGTGTAGCCTGCGGTCTTGTTGTAGTTCGCTTTGGGCCGTGCGATATCGATGGGTTTGTGAGCCACATTGAAATCGCCGCAGGCTATGACGGGCTTGTGCTTTTCAAGGTCGGTGAGAAATCGATAAAAATCCATGTCCCATTTTTCACGATAGTCCAGACGTACGAGACCGTTGCCGGAATTGGGCACATACACATTTACCAGATAATGATCGCCGTATTCTGCAGTGATCACCCTGCCTTCCCTGTCGTGTTCGGGCACACCCATATCATAGCGTATTGCCAGCGGTTTTTCTCTGGTCATGATCGCCGTACCCGAGTAGCCTTTCTTTTCCTTTGAAGCATTAGCCAGCACATGATAGCCATCGATCAGCTCCAGGGCGATCTTCACTTGTTCGGTGTTGGCTTTGGTCTCCTGCAGGCACAGGATATCAGCATTAAGCTGTTTCACCGATTCGCCAAAGCCCTTCTTCATAATAGCCCGCAGACCGTTTACATTCCAGGATGCCAGTTTCATATAACTATGGATTTTTTATGGTTTTCCGAATTAACAGCCTTCGCCCGACTTATGCCAGTTTCGAAAGATTTAATTGCTTAAAATTCATGGCTTTTTTAGGCTCTTCTCGCATCAGAATTTTTAAAAATCACCCGGATTTCATCAGTCATTCAACCCGAAAAATAAAATTTCACAAAAAATGCCCTTTTTCTCATGACTTTAAAATCGTTCCATACAGCCTGTAAACGACGACTTTTTCAAAAAGAGGTGTCACCTTGCAAGGTGACACCTCTTTAGCCGGCATTTTTCATATCTCCACTGCAACTTTGCGTTAAATCCAGTGAAGCAGTTAAAAAGTTGTTCAGTGTACAGGTAGTTCATAACACCGGATGCGAATTTTAAGGGAGTGGTTCCGGCTAATAGGTGGGATAAAATTCGCATCCTTTTCAGAAGAAAAGGAGTGATTCATTTTCATGGTTAGGTTGTCTGTTTAGAAAGTGCGGGCTGCAAGGTCCGCGCTTTTTTTATGTGCCAGGGATATATGAATTTCAACCGATATTTTTCAATCACCGATTAACATAAGCCCTCCACCATACAGCAGTATTGAAAAATTCATAAAAATCCATACCCGGGAAAGCCAAATATTTTTTATCACATTACCGCATTGAAATGATAAAATATTAGCTTTGGCTAAAATAAAATCAGTTGGGTTTGAATACGGTATTCATTAAAAACATGGTGTGCCCCCGATGTATCGAAAGTGTCAGGGGTATTTTCGGAACTCTCAACATAAAAATCAGAGATATAAAGCTCGGTGAGGTTACTACACCTGATGACATCGACAATACGAAAAAAGAGATGCTGGCCAATAAGCTGAAAGAACACGGCTTTGAATTGATCGAAGACAACAAATCGAAGCTGATCGGTGCCATAAAAGCAACGGTCATCGAAATGATCCACTATTCCGATGAACCCTTATATATTAATTTTTCCACGCTCCTCAGCGAAAAACTTCATTATGATTACAGCTATCTGAGTAGGCTTTTTTCGTCCGTCGAGGGCATCACTATCGAAAAATTTATCGTTGCCCAAAAGATAGAAAAAGTAAAGGAACTGATCTTCTATGATGAAATGACGCTTTCGGAGATTGCCTACAGGATGAATTACAGCAGCGTGGCGCATTTATCCTCTCAATTCAAAAAGGAAACCGGCATGACACCGTCGGAATATAAGAAACAAAGACTTCCCGGCCGACGTCCGATTGATTCGATTTAGTCAAAATTTTAGAAAATATTAACAAAATAGTATAAGCATTAGTTGATATGTATGGTTTACATTTGTTCGCTGATTAAAAAGTTCAATTAATGAACCAATTGATGTCAGCAACTCATGCCTTTTAATATATGAGAAAAGTTAATGCCATATTTTTTGCGACGCTGATACTCCTGATCAACTCGGGTATTACGGTCTCCACACATTACTGTGGAGGCATGATTGTTAAGAAAGCATTAACGATGGGGCATGAAACATTGGGTTGTGCCATGAATGGTATGGATGACGATTGTAATAATGCCAAAACGGGGCAAACCCAATATGAAGACAACTGCTGCGATGATGAATTTTCTTCTCTGGAAATTCACGACAGTTTTACCTACAATTCAGTCACGGAAAATTCCGTCTATCAATTTGTCTTTATTTACGTCGTAACCATAATTCAAAATTTCCTTTCTAACCAGGCTGACTATGAGGCATTTACAGCCTATAGTCCACCGGACACAAACACTGATCTGACGGTACTATACCGGAATTTCCGCATTTGATTTACTGACCTTTTCGGACCAACACCCATTTGTTTGCATGGTGCTCATGCAAATACCCCATTACATTTAAAAAGTTTCTTTTAAAAAAGCCGGTTTGCAAGGTTATGTTTAACAATTTTACTAAATTCTTAATCAAAAAAAATTACCGTTTACCGTTTACAATCCCCATTCTTTTGAGAATTGCAGACACTAATCCGACACCGGTCAAAAGAAATCGATCATTATTCAATAAAATCTAAAATCCAAATTTTAATAAGATGAAAACGCTAATCTTAACATTAGGAATTGTTCTCGCCCTATTCATCGGAAGCACAATGTTCAGTAGTTGTGGTTCCGGTAGTCAAAAGAAGACTGAAACATCTGAGGAGCACATGATGGACGATCATGAGCATGAAGCTATGTCGGCCATTTATACCTGCAGCATGCACCCTGAAGTCAAAGGAAAAAAAGGTGATAAGTGCCCGAAATGCGGCATGGAGCTCGTGCTGGCAGATGCAGATTCACATAAAGAAGAACACGAACAACAGCACTAATATTTCATTTGAGTGAACTATGTTAAAGGCAACTTTAATATCAAAACTTATTAGTGTAGAACATTATAACAAAAGATCATGCTAAATAAAATAATTCGTTTTTTTCTGGTAAACAAGCTTGTAACCGTCCTGTTCATGTTGGTATTTGTGATGTGGGGAATTATTTCCGCCCCTTTCAACTGGAACATAGAGTGGTTGCCAAGAGATCCTGTTCCGGTAGATGCCATCCCTGACTATGGTGAAAACCAGCAAATCGTTTTTACGGAATGGATGGGCCGGTCGCCACAGGATATCGAAGACCAGATTACCTACCCGCTAACCACAGCGTTGCTCGGTATCCCGGGCGTAAAAACCATCAGAAGTAATTCGATATTCGGACTATCGAGTATCTATATCATTTTCGAAGAGGATATTGAGTTTTATTGGAGCAGAACGAGGATCCTGGAAAAACTCAATTCACTACCGGCTGGCACCCTGCCTGCCGAGGTACAACCGGCTCTTGGCCCTGATGCTACGGCATTGGGTCAGATTTTCTGGTACACCCTCGAAGGTCGTAATCCTGAGACAGGAGAACCCACCGGTGGGTGGGACCCGCAGGAATTGCGTACGATACAGGATTACTATGTCGGATACGCACTCACCTCAGCGCAGGGAGTATCGGAAGTGGCAGCCATCGGCGGATTCGTCAAAGAGTACCAGGTTGATATTGATCCGGTTGCCATGCGGGAGAATGGCGTTACGGTAGCGCAAATCATGAATGCGGTAAAAAAGAGTAACCTCGATATTGGTGCCCGAACCATAGAGTATAACAGAGCCGAGTATTTGGTAAGAGGTTTGGGATATATTAAAAACCTCGAAGACCTTGAAAATGCAGTAGTTACTGTAAGAGATAACACCCCTATCCGGATCAAGGATGTGGCGTTTGTCAATTTCGGACCGGCGACACGAAGGGGCGGCCTTGACAAAGGAGGCGCAGAAGCAACAGGCGCTGTAGTCGTTGCCCGGTATGGCGCCAACCCTCTGGCTGTCATAGAGAACGTGAAAGAGAAAATCAAGGAGATCTCCCCCGGCTTGCCCTCCAAGGTACTCCCCGACGGAACGATTTCGAAAGTGACTGTTGTTCCTTTTTACGACCGTACCGGCCTGATTAAAGAAACATTAGGCACGCTGGAATTTGCCCTTGAGCATGAAATTCTCATAAGCATTCTCGTTGTACTCGTGCTGGTGATGAACATCAGGGCTTCTATCATCATTTCCAGCCTGCTGCCTGTCGGTGTGCTCATGACCTTTATCGTAATGCGCCAGTTTGGTGTTGATGCCAATGTCGTAGCGCTATCCGGTATTGCTATTGCTATCGGAGTAATGGTCGATGTGGGGATAGTCTTTACTGAAAATATAGTTCGGCACCTCGAAATGCCGGAGAATAAAGGTGTAAAGGGCAAAGAGTTACTAGAAGTAGTTTATACCGCCTCTGTGGAAGTTGGTTCAGCCATCATGACGGCCCTGGCCACGACTATCGTCAGTTTTCTGCCGGTTTTCGCCATGCAGGCTGCCGAAGGAAAACTGTTCAGGCCTCTCGCCTTTACAAAGACATTCGCTTTACTGGCTTCCCTCCTCCTCGGCCTGATTGTCATACCGGCATTCGCCCACAAGATATTTGCTATAAATTTTGATAAGAAAAGGGTAAAAAGAATTTGGAATATCTCCCTGATCATTCTTGGAATTGGCCTGGTTGTTTTCTATGGTATCTGGGTAGCGCTAGTATTGACAGCGATCGGCATAAACAATCTGCTGGAGGATTACCTCCCGGAAAACAGGAAGAAATGGACCAACATTATCAATACGGTAATTTTATTGGTCACGGTTGTTTATTTCCTTACCAAAGGATGGATGCCGCTTGGCGCTCAAAACAGCCTGTTGGTAAACTTCCTTTTCGTGGCTGCTATGGTAGCTGTGGTATTGGGATTTCTGATGACCATCGTCCATTTTTATGCGCCGATTTTAAAATGGGCGCTGGCAAATAAATGGAAATTCTTATCCATTCCCATTTCCATCGTGTTGTTTGGCATGATGACCTGGCAGGGATTCGATAAGATGTTCGGTTTTATTGCAGACGGTGCTCAGAAAGTCGGTCTTGAATTGCGGCAAACCTCCGGTTGGCAGGCTATGAACGAAAGATTCCCCGGAACAGGAAAAGAGTTCATGCCAAGCCTTGATGAAGGTTCCTACCTGCTCATGCCGACAACAATGTCACACTCAGGTATTGAGGAAAACATCGACGTCATAAGAAAAGTAGATAGTCACGTGGCCAGCATACCCGAGGTTAGTTCCGTGGTGGGTAAATGGGGTAGGGTAAATTCAGCCCTTGACCCGGCACCGATCTCCATGTTTGAGAACACGATCAATTATCGGCCTGAATTCATGGTCGATGAAGACGGAAGAAGGTTACGTTTCAAAGTAGATGACGAAGGCAGCTTTGTACTCAAAGACGGGACGACATATAATGTTGAACGGGACGGTTTCAGGCAGGTAAAATTTGAGGAACTGGTCCCTGATAAAAACGGTGAATATTTCCGTCAGTGGCGCCCTGAGATCAAATCACCCAATGATATCTGGAATGAGATCGTAAAGGCTACCAGGATACCAGGCATGACTTCTGCGCCTAAATTACAACCTATACAGACGAGACTTATCATGCTTTCCACAGGTATGAGGGCACCAATCGGTATTAAGGTTTTTGGTCCCGACCTCAAAACAATTGAGAGGGTCGGTCTCGATCTTGAAAAAATCCTGCAGCAGGTTCCCAGTATCAACAGGTCATCAGTATTTGCTGACCGCATCGTGGGCAAGCCATATCTCGAATTTAAAATTGACCGAAACGCCATAGCCCGATACGGCCTGACCATCGAAGATTTCCAGATGGCCATTGGTGTGGCAATTGGCGGCAACAAATTGACAACAACGGTAGAAGGGCGCGAGCGTTTCCCGGTACGGGTACGATACGCACGGGAATTCAGGGATAACCCTAATGATGTCAAGACAGTATTGATCCCTACGCCAACCGGTGCACAGGTACCTTTGGGTGAATTGGCAGAGATTACCTACAGAAGAGGCCCTCAGGTTATCAAGAGTGAGGATACATTCCTGGTTGGTTACGTCATCTTCGATAAAGTGGAAAATGTAGCTGAAGTGGAGGTGGTTGAAGAAGCCCAACGGTTTATCGAAGCCAAAATCGCTTCTGGTGAATTTGTCGTTCCTCCGGGCGTCAGTTTTAAATTTACAGGTAATTATGAAAATCAGATACGGGCAACGAAACGCCTTGCTATCGTAGTTCCGATTTCTCTGCTCGTGATATTCCTTATCCTGTATTTCCAATTCGGTAATGTGCAGACCACTACCATGGTATTTTCAGGGATATTTGTTGCCTTCTCCGGAGGCTTTATAATGGTTTGGTTATACGGACAGGATTGGTTTATGAACTTCGCAGTGGCAGGTGTGGATATGAGAAACCTGTTCCAGATGCATACCATTAACCTGAGTGTCGCAGTGTGGGTAGGGTTTATTGCTTTATTCGGCATAGCTACGGACGATGGTGTAATCATGGGAACCTATATCAAACAGGTTTTTGATGAGGAACACCCCACGACAAAAGAAGGAGTACGAACCGCTATTTTACATGCAGGCATGAAACGGGTACGCCCCGCCATGATGACTGCTGCCGTGGCCGTGATTGCCCTCCTCCCTGTGCTTACCTCTACCGGAAAGGGCTCCGACATTATGGTCCCGATGGCAATCCCGTCATTTGGCGGTATGCTTATCCAGGTTATGACCATGTTTGTTGTACCGGTGTTGTACAGCATGTGGAGAGAAGGAAAAGTGTCCAAAATAAACAAGGATAACAATGAATAATTTAATCGCAGCCTATAATACTGATCGCTCCGGGAAGACAGAATTTTCTGCTTTCCCGGACCTAAAAACCGTACCCGCTGTGATGAATAAAAAATATATTATGAAAAAAGTATTAAAATATTCTCTCACTTTAGGACTGATCTTAAGTTTCTTCAGTCTTAAAGCTCAAACTCCTCTTGAAATTTATCAGGATACCGCTGCGATAAATAATCCCGGTATTCAGTCGCTTTTCAAACAGTATGAGGTGGTTATGCAAAGAGCACCTCAGGTCAGCTCTCTGCCCGATCCCAGTTTTGGTTTCGGATATTTTATCAATTCCGTTGAAACACGAGTAGGGCCTCAGAAGGCAGTTTTCTCATTGTCACAGACCTTTCCATGGTTTGGCCAACTGGGTGCGCAGGAAGAAGCAATTTATGAACGGGCGCTCTCCGTGCTTGAACGTTTTAACGATGAACGCTCGCGGCTCAATTTCAATGTAGCCACTACTTACAACGAAATGTATGTGCTGAAATCAGCCATCCGGATTACGGAGGAAAATATTATTCTTCTCAATACCTTCCGCGATCTGGCCAGGATCAGATTTGAATCCGGCAAGGGTTCTATGGTCGATGTACTGCGGATCGAAATGGAGCTGGATGAACTGGAAAACAGACTGGCCTATCTCGAGGACAGCATGCGCCCGTTGATCGCTTATTTTGAACAACTGCTGAACACTTCGCTCGGGGAAGAACCCGAATTTCCCAAGACATTGTGGAAGGACAGCCTCGATATGGACAAAGAACTGATCCTTGATTCGGTACAAATGCTCAATCCTTCATTGCTTAGTTTCGAACATGAAATTTTGTCTTACGAGCAAGAGGCAGAAGCGGCCAAAAAGATTGGAGGACCATCATTCACCTTAGGGTTAAACTATACCATTGTTGGCAAGCGCCAGGAATATACAGGAAGCGATAATGGAAGGGATGCTATTTTGCCAACGTTGGGGATCAAGATACCCCTGTATCGAAAACAGTATCAAAGCATGGTGCTGGAAAAAGAAATCTCTATGGAGATGACAGCTCTTAAAAAAGAAGATAAAACAAATCAGCTACGCACCAATGTTTCCCAGGCTTTCAGGGATTATGATGATGCAGTACGCAGGGTCAGGCTTTACAATGAATTGAGAGATTATGCAAGACAGGCTCTTGATATTCTTGTTGCAGAATATACATCTGCCAGTACAAATTTCGAAGAAATCATAAGAATGGACAGGAAACTGCTCGAGTATGAACTCGACCTTGAAAGAGCACGCGCTGATCGTAATACAGCAGTGGCTTATATAAATTATTTAATGGGAAAATAAGGCTTAACCTAATCATTGGCATACAAAACAAAAAATTAAAATAATGAAAAAGATTAAAGAATTTTTAACGAAAAAACCCTTACTGGCCATAGGAATTGCAATACTAATAGGGCTTTTGTTTGGTTGGTTGATCTTCGGAGGCAACAGTACTCCCGAAACCAAAGTTGAAACAGCGGTGACAGAAGACCATGAGCATAAAGAAGGCACGATATGGACCTGTTCTATGCACCCGCAAATAAGGGAAACCAAGCCGGGCAAATGCCCTATATGCGGCATGACACTGATCCCGCTCAAAAATGACGATGGAGGAGATGATATCAGTCCCGATGCGGTAGTACTTACAGGATCGGCCATGAAGATTGCAGAAGTGGAAACATCAGTCATCGAAAAACGCGTGCCTTATAAACTGGTAATTCTCCCGGGAATGGTAAAACCAGACGAAAGACGTATTCATGAACTGACAGCCCACTTTCCCGGCCGTATAGAAAAACTGAATGTAAATTTTACAGGACAAAAAGTTCGTAAAGGAGAAGTACTGGCAACAATCTTCTCACCTGACCTGGTCACTGCACAAAAAGAACTCTTTGAATCCCTGAAATACAAAGAGTCTAATCCT
>WGED01000342.1 GCA_015492915.1 Cyclobacteriaceae bacterium | reverse complement strand
TCTGCCTTTTGCTGCATCATAAAGCGCCTCACAGAACGTGGGAACCGGACACCGCACATCTCGATGAATTTTTGAGTAAGAAATTCCCTGTACCTGACAATTTCTTTGATGATTATGAAGGCAGGCAGGCAGCCGCCGAATGCCGGATGAGCATACGCACCGGCGACATGGACCTGCAGTACGATCTGAAATTGCAGGATGACCAGGGGCGTATCAAATCGAGATTTAAGTGGGCCGATCACACGGCCCGTATGAATGAAGCACAGAAAAAAGCATGGAAAAAGCGCTATGACCCCATTACGAAAAAGTTTGTGGAAAATCCATTGCAGGGCGATGAATTGTCACTCTTTAAATATCAGCGGTATCTGCAGGACTACCTGGCCTGTATCCATTCGGTGGATGAGAATGTGGGCAGGGTACTGGAATATCTGGAAAAGAACGGCCTGATGGATAACACGCTGGTAATTTACACATCCGACCAGGGATTTTATCTCGGCGAACACGGTTGGTTTGACAAGCGGTTCATGTATGAAGAATCTTTCCGCACGCCCTTGCTGATGCATTTGCCGAAAGGCTACAACATGCGTGGCGATGTGACCCAACTGGTGCAAAATATCGATTATGCCCCTACGATCCTTGATATGGCCGACGCCCATGTGCCGGATGATATGCAGGGTGTATCGTTGCGCCCGCTGTTGCTCGGCCTGGAGCCCGAATGGCGTGATGCGCTCTATTATCATTATTATGAATTTCCCAATGAGCATATGGTCAAGAAACACTATGGCATCCGCACGGAGCGATATAAACTGATTCATTTTTATGATGATATCGATGTATGGGAATTGTATGATTTGCAAGAGGATCCCCATGAGATGCACAATCTGTATGGGCAAGAAGGCTATGAGAAAATCACAAAAAATCTGATGAAAAAACTAAAAGACCTGCAGGAGGAATATCAGGACGATAGCATGAATACCCCAAAAGCAACCCCTGATGACAAATAGATAAAAAAATAGCCAATTTTTCATAAGACTGAATTTTATAATCATGATACATATCCATAAGCCATCTTTTATCGACAATATTCGATTGGCGTCCATTATTTTTATCAGCAGTGTATTGCTTTTTCCTTCCTGCGGCACAAAGCGTGAGGAAAAAAAACGAAAGCCGAATATCATTTACATCCTTGCCGATGACCTGGGCTATGGAGATTTGAGTATTTACGGTCAGCAAAAGTTTGTTACGCCCCATATAGACAAACTGGCCATGGAAGGCGTCCGGTTTACCCGGCACTATGCCGGCACCACGGTCTGCGCCCCCTCGCGCTCCTCACTCATGACGGGGCAGCATACCGGCCATACGCCCATTCGAGGCAATATGGGATGGCAACAGGAAGGGCAATACCCCTTGCCCGACAGCGCTTTTACCGTGGCCGAAATGTTGAAGGGTGCAGGGTATGTGACAGGGGGGTTCGGCAAATGGGGATTGGGATTTGTGGATACAGAGGGGAGCCCCGGCAATCAGGGGTTTGACGAATTTTTCGGCTATAACTGCCAGGGGTTGGCGCACAATTACTATCCAGAATACCTTTGGCACAATGATGAAAAAGTGATTCTGGAAGGGAATGCCGGTGAGGGCAGGGGCGTATATGCTCCTGAACTCATCCAGGAGAAAGCCCTGGAATTCATGGAGCGTAACAAAGACACGACATTTTTTCTCTATTATCCGTCGGTGATACCCCATGCCGAGCTGTTTGCGCCGGAGGAGTACATGGAGAAATTCCGCGGTAAGTTTTTACCTGAGAAACCATACAGAGGTGTTGATGAGGGAGAACGATTCAAAAAAGGCGGATATGGCTCGCAACCGGAACCCCATGCAGCTTTTGCCGCAATGGTCACCTATCTCGACGATCAGGTGGGCGAACTGATGGCCAGGCTCAAAGAACTGGGGCTGGATAACAATACCATTGTCATTTTCACTTCCGATAACGGTCCGCACAAGGAGGGAGGCGCCGATCCGGATTACTTCGACAGTAACGGCATTCTCAGGGGTTACAAGCGCGATCTGTACGAAGGTGGTATCAGGGTGCCCATGATCGTCCGCTGGCCGGGGGTGGCAAAGCAGGGCGTCGTCACCGATCATATCTCCGCTTTTTGGGATGTGATGCCCACCTTCGCCGATATTGCAGGCATAGCACCGCCTAACGGTATCGACGGCATCTCGTTTGTGCCCCTGCTCATGGGCAACGACCAACCGCAGCATGATTATCTCTATTGGGAATTTCACGAGCGCGGCGGCCGCAGGGCGCTGCGACAAGGCGACTGGAAAATCGTTCAATATGACGTGGATAAGGACCCCCAGGGCGCATTCGAACTGTATAATCTGAAAAATGATCCTTCGGAAGAGCATGATCTGGCGGCTGAAAATCCTGAAAAAGTGAAGGAGATGCACCAACTGATGAACGAAGCGCATACTCCCAACGAAGTGTTTCCGTTCAAAGGAAAGCTCTGACGGATTTTCTGAATTTCATGAGATTTCCATAATTATTCCGCTGAAAAATAAGAGGTGCCGCTATCCTGCATAATCAGGAATGAATACCTTCGGCACTGAACCGTTAGACAATTGTGAAAATAAACCATGAAAAACCATCGTTTTTTCATGGTTTATTCCTTGCCATAAGTTATTGATAAATAGGGAGATACGACATCATTTTGAGCTATTCTGGTAGGCAGCCCGACAGTATCCGCAGGTTTTTTGGCCTGAAAATTGCAAATTTCTCATCAAGTCATTCCCACCCGTAAAGCTTTTCATCAACAACTTAAACCGTTATCGTCATGAAAACCGTAATGAAAAATGCATCAATTTTGAGTGTGATCTTCGTGCTGACGCTTGGGATGGCCACTGTCAGGGCCCAGAAAGGGTTTTATTTCGGCGCCGGGCTCGGGCCTTCGTATATCAACACAAGCATCATGGATGTGGATTTCAGCGAGATATCGTTTACCGGCAATGACCTTTCCTATAAATTTTTTGCCGGTTACAAACTGCCTGCTTTTCTGGCGCTCGAAGCAGGGTATAGAAATCTGGGCAAAATAAGCGATGATATCGCAGAGCAGAACAATGCAGGCTGGGATGTAAACGCAAAAGCAAACATCACGCTTGGTCCGCTGCAGATTTTCGGCAAGGCAGGTGCTTACTTCAACAATGTGAAGGTGACGTTCAAGGACCCTTTGAAGCCCGATATCAACAGTAATAACACCAAATTCATGTTTGGATTTGGCGCAGGGCTCAATATTCAGCGCCTGGGCCTCAGGGCGGAATGGGAATCACTCGATCTCAGTTCAAATAATAAAGTCTCTATGCTTACCGCAGGCGTCACCTACAGGTTGACCGGTGGCAACAAATAAAATCTTCAAAATTTCATAAAGCCTTTCTCCTGTTATGGGGGAAAGGCTATTTTTTTTCCTGATTTTCATTAAAGAGTTTCATATTTGATTTCAACCTTATAAATTCACATCCTGGAAAATAGGTGGTCGTATAAGAGTGGTAAGATTTGACTTTTACCCTAAATCAGATTTATTATTCCCGCCGTTAGTAGTAAAAAAATCGATCAGAAACCATGAACCATAAACCATCGGTATTGGCGAGAATTGTCACAATAATAGTTTTTGTTTCTATGTTGGCGATTCCGCTGCTCCTTGAACTTGAAGCCGAGGCTCTGCCGGAGAGGCCTGCCAACAATGAGGCTGCCAGGAAAAAATCGCTTGATTTGTTTGGATTTTATCTCGAAGATATAGCTGGACAAAGTGGAGTTGATTTTGTGCATCATCCCCCCAAACTGGATGCAAGGCTTGATCATATACTTCCTTCCATTGCCTCTATGGGTGCCTCGGTATCCGTTGTTGATTTCGATAATGACGGTTGGAATGATTTTTACCTCACCACAAGCAGGCAAGGTGAGCAAAATGCACTGTACAAAAATATGCGGGATGGCACATTTAAAAATGTAGCCGGTGAGCTCGGTGTTGGCGATGTGAATAAGAAGGGAACCGGTGTTTCGATGGGATCTGTCTGGGCTGATATCAATAATGACGGATGGGAGGATCTTTTCGTTTACAAATGGGGCAAACAGGAATTGTTTATAAATCATGAGGGCAAGTCGTTTGAGCATATTTCCGAAAAAGCCGGTTTTCCGGAATGGATCAATGCAAACGCCGCGATCTGGTTTGATTATAACAATGACGGGTTTGTTGATCTGTTTATCGGTGGTTATTACAAAGAGGATATAAATCTTTGGCGTTTGAAGAATACGTTGATCATGCCCGAAAGTTTTGAATATGCTGAAAATGGAGGAAGGAATTACCTGCTGGAGAATCGGGGCGACGGAACATTCTTGGATGTCACTTTTGATCGGGGCCTGAACAGCACCAAATGGACACTCGCGATTGGCGCTGTGGATTTAAACGATGACGGCTGGCAGGACCTGTTCATCGCCAATGATTACAGTGTTGATGAACTGTATCTGAATCTGGATGGTAAAAAATTTGAAGAGATCGGTAAAGAAACCCGGATCGGCTATGCACCCAAAAGTGGCATGAATGTATCGATGGGCGATGTGCGTAATGACGGGAGATTGAGTATTTATGTATCGAACATAACTGAGATGGGTATCCTGCTGCAAGGGAACAATTTCTGGCAACCCATGAAAAATGAACAAAAATTACAATATAAAAACATAGCCGGCTCCATGGGGGTAGAGCTTGGCGGTTGGAGTTGGAGTGCACAGTTTGGTGATCTGAATAATGACGGTTATCAGGACCTCTATCTTGCTAACGGTTATATTTCCGCTGCAAAAAATAATTCATATTGGTACGATTACTCTAAAGTGACCGGTGGCAACAAAACCATTATATCCGATGCACTCAACTGGCCTGCTATGGAAGGCAGGAGCCAGTCGGGCTATCAACACAACAAAGTATGGCTTAACAGTGATGGCGCCACCTTTGCCGATGTGACGGATTACGTTTCAAATCTGCCTCCGTACGACAGCAGGGCTGTTGCCATGGCCGATCTGTGGAATAGAGGTGTACTCGATGTGATTGTATCCAATCAGAATCAGCCCGTTGCAATTCTAAAAAATATACAGGCTGATGACAATAATTGGATCAGCTTCAAACTTGAAGGCACAGCAAGCAACCGCAGCGCGATCGGAGCAAAGGTAACACTGGTATGGGATGGGAAAAGTCAGACGCAGGTTGTGACGGGAGGCATCGGATATTGCTCGCAAAATCAACGGGCTTTACATTTTGGGATTGGTAAGTCAACCACCATTGATAAGGTGATAATAAACTGGCCGGTCGGGGAAAAAGAGCAGGTACTGCCTGCTATGGAAATTAATCGATTACACAAAATAAAGGAGGAGGATGGAACCGTCTGAAATGACCGTAATGAAAAAACAATCCGTTTTTCATAGAGTATGGGCCCTGTTGCAGAAATACATGGGCCCCATATTTGTATCTCTGATATTACTGGTTGGGCACTGGTCATTCGGTATCATGGAAGATATCTGGACCGTCCTCATTGCGGTCGGTGCAGCAGTAGCTGTTGACCTTGTATTCGGGCGCTTATATTTTGGAAAATGGAAAAATGCTTCCAGCGGGTATATCACGGGCAATAGTGTGGCAATACTGATTCGATCCACTTTTGTCTGGCCTTATGCACTCACTTCGGCTATTTCAATTTTATCGAAATATGTTTTTCGCTATAAAGGCAGACACCTGTGGAACCCCTCAAATTTCGGGATATCCTGGATGCTTCTTACTTCACCGTCATATGTGGCAGGGCTGAGCGTACAGTGGGGTAACAATCTGTGGCCCATGCTGATAATCTGGGTGTTGGGCATTGTGATTGTACACAGAGCTAAAAAATTACACGTAACGGCTGTATATGTGATTAGTTTTGTTGCATTTGCCCTGATCAGGAGCCAGATAACAGAAGACCCCTTCCTTGCTGAAGTGGCGCCGCTCACCGGTCCGATGTATCAATTGTTTATATTTTTCATGATTACAGACCCCCCGACTAATGTGCGGAGTAAAAAAGGTCAAATGCTTGTGGCATTCCTGGTGGCATTGATGGAGTTTGTTCTCAGACTGAATCAATTAGTATACGCCCCGTTCTATGCATTGGCAATCGTAGGACCCGTGGCTAAGTTTATAGATTTAAAAATGTCCAGGGAAAAATAAGGTGTCATAACCTTTTATGTAAATATGGTGTTGAAAAAGATATAAGGAGAAAACAAACGATTAAGAGTTACTTTGAGCGAATAATTGTATTAATCAAAGAGATCATATAAAATTTTACCGTTTTGGTAAAAAATGTAACAATAGCGCTTTTGTTTTTTACCCTGTCAGCATTTTCCATGCAGGATGGAGCGAGGGAGTATTTTAAATTTGCCAAATTTAATTTTGACAATAAGGATTATAACAAAGCCCTGGATTATATCAACAAGGCAATTGAGATAGATCCCAATTATCAGAATGGATACATCCTCAGAGCGGAGATTAGTTATAAACTCGGAGATTTTGATGCTGTAATTAGGGATATAACCAGGGTGGTCGATAGCAAAGAGCACAGTACATCCTTAATGGCAAGGCCTTATTTATTACGAGGCACAGCATTTTTTAATCTGGGAGATATAACCAAAGCCCTTTCTGATGTAGAACGCTGTCTGGCGCTTGATCCTGATAATGCAGGCGCCTATTTCCTTCAGGGACAGATTCTTTACAAGCAAAATGACACGTTTGAAGCGCTGGAGAGTTTAGATAGGGCCATTACACTTGATGCTGATAACCAGGAATATTACTATTACAGGGCTTTGGTCAAAATAGATCATTACAAGCCGATTCCAGGCACAAAGACTTACGAAAATATTATGACGGATATCAAGCTGGCAACTGCCCTGGATCCGAATGATTACAGACCCTATGAACTGAAATGTAAAATGCTGAAGCTGAAAGTAGAAAAGGATAAAGAAACCTATATAAATGAGCTGACTAATGCTATTAATCTTTTTCCCGATAAAGCGGAGTTTTATGCCCAACGTGGTATGGCAAGGGTGCTGGATTATGATTTTTCCTCTGCCTATGATGATTTTACCAAGGCTATCAAGCTTGATCCGGAAAATGAAGTTAATTACCGAAACAGAGGTCTTTGCCTGCATAATGTGAATAAATATTCACGGGCAATCGACGATTATACACACGCAATTGATTTGATGATTAGAAAATTCAAACAAAATCAGACTAAAAACCAAAAAAAACTGCTTGCCGAAACGCTCGTAATGCGGGGGCGTTCTTATGCCGCCATGAGAGACAATGCCAATGCCTGTAACGATTATTACAATGCCGCCAAACTGGGGTCCAAGACCGGGCTGAATAATTACCGGAAAAACTGCAACGTATATGAGTAGCGATTTCAGGATTTCCTGAACCCCGCATTTTTAACCGCCATCTAAACTCTCTCACCTGAATATAAAATTGATGTTGTCAGTACCGCATCCAATGCCTTAATTTCTATGGGAAAATAATGTTTTTTGGCATGACAGTGGAGTGGTGGTATTGTCATCGTGTGATGCAGTCCGATTCATGAACATTTTATAAAAAAATATATTAAATTCATGTATGGCATACAGGCCTGTTAACCATTGGTTTTTATACAATTTAAAAGAACATAATTATGATCGTCACATTCGTACATGTCTGGGTAAAACCGGACCACATCGATTCTTTTATTGAAGCCACCGTGGAAAATCATGAAAATTCCATAAAAGAACCCGGCAATTTGCGTTTTGACCTTGTTCAGGATGCTTCCGATCCGTCGAAATTTGTTATATATGAAGCCTACGAGTCGGAGGAAGCTGCGGCAGCGCACAAGGATACCGCGCATTATAAAAAATGGAGAGAGACCGTCGCCGACTGGATGGCACAGCCGCGAAGAGGAGATAAATATGTGATCATAGCGCCTAAAGACAAATCAT
>WGED01000341.1 GCA_015492915.1 Cyclobacteriaceae bacterium | reverse complement strand
CAGTTAAGATCAATGGTTAAGCTCAGCGCAATAGTCCTTGTTCTGATACTGGTATTCCCCAATATGTATGCCCAGGAGTTGAATTGCAGGGTTGTGGTCGATGATCAGCGCGCCGAGACATCCGACAGGCAGGTTTTTCGCGATATGGAGCAGGCCTTCGCGCGTTTCCTGAATGACAGGAAGTGGACGGAGGATATCTATGCTCCTGAGGAACGCATTGATTGCAGTCTTTCAATCACTATCGAAAGCATGCCGGCGGTCGGATCATACAGGGCCACCGTACAAATACAATCAACCAGGCCGGTATACAACACTAATTATTCCACCCTGGTTTTTAATTTTGCCGACCGCGACTGGCAATTCGAGTATATTGAATCCACACCACTTGATTTTGGGGATAATGTCTTCCACAGTAACCTCACATCCATGCTCGCTTTTTACGCTTATGTCATTATCGGGCTGGATAATGATACATTTTCCGAACTGGGTGGTGAGGTTCAGATCAAAAAAGCGCTTGACATCGTAAACCTCGCACAGCAATCCAACCGACCCGGCTGGCAGGCTTTCCAGAGCAATCGCAACAGATACTGGCTCGCTGAGAACCTCAACAATCTGGATCTTATGCCGATACGAAAAGGTCTTTACACCTATCACCGGCTGGCGCTCGATAAGTTTGAAAAGAAACCCGATGAAGCGAGAGAACTTATTCTTGGCGTATTGAAACAAATACAGGCTGCCAACAGGAACATCCCGAACAGCATATTGAAAATTGCCTTTTTTGACGCAAAAAAGGATGAACTGGCCAGCATTTTTCAGAAGGGAAATCCTGCAATAAGAAAACAAGCTTACAATATCCTTACGAGTCTCGATCCGGGCAATACAGAAAAATACAAATCCATTATCGGAAATTGATTCTTCGTTTTACTTTTATGTCGGATTTTCATTAACGACATAAAAGGCGATTAAAACCTTATGATCACAAATCTACTCATCAGAAATTATGCGTTGATCCGGGAACTGCAGATGGAGCCTTCTCCGGGCCTCAATACCATTACCGGCGAGACAGGAGCGGGAAAATCCATCATGCTGGGTGCCCTCGGTCTCTTGCTCGGCAACCGGGCCGACACGAAAGTGCTTTTTGATGAGGATAAAAAATGTGTGATCGAAGGGGTTTTTAATGTTTCAAATTACGATCTTCAATCCTTGTTCGATCAGTTCGAGCTCGATTATGCTGATGAGACAATCATACGAAGGGAGATTAGCACTTCGGGAAAATCCAGGGCTTTTATAAATGACACACCCGTTACACTCGACATCATGAAAACCATCGGCAGCTTTCTGGTCGATGTACATTCGCAGCGCGACACCTATTTGCTGGGATCGCCGGCCTATCAGCTCCACATCATTGACGGGTATGCCCAAAATGCCCGTTTTCTCATAGCCTACCAGGGGCTGTATAAAGAATTCAAAGAACTGGAATCGGCCTGGCTTGTGCTGAAGGAAAAGGCAGAGGAGATTAGAAAAGAAGCGGATTACAATCATTTTTTATTGAACGAGCTGGAAGAGGCGGATCTGCAGCCCGGTGAACAGGAGGCCCTCGAAGAGGAACTGAAGATCATTGAGCATGCGGAGGAGATCAAAACAAAACTGTTTGAATGCCAGCAACTCCTGGAAAATTCGGAATATGCTGTAAATCCATCATTACAGCAGGTGCTGAAAGACATTGAATCCGTAAGTCGTTTTTCCACTCATTTTGAGCCGCTTAAAGAGAGGCTTGAAAGCTGTTTTCTCGAGTTGCGCGATATCGCCAAAGATATAGAATCGGAGAGTAACTATGTTGAATTTGACAAAGATCGTCAGGAAGAAATCCAGCAACGACTCGCAACAATCTTTCAGCTTCTGCAAAAGCATCACGTACTCAGCGGAGATGAGTTGATTGCCATAAGGGAAGATTTGAGGGCGAAGGCGGACCGCGCAATGAACCTGGATGACGACCTGCAACAGGCTGAGGAGGCCATGAGAAAAAAGGAAAAACAGCTACTCGAAGCAGCAGGGAGACTATCCGAATCCCGCGCGGCTGTCATCGATGATTTTAAGGATAAGCTGGAATCTTTGCTCGCCGGGCTGGCTATGCCCCATGCCTCTGTTCTCTTCGAGCATGAGCAAATTTCACCCAATTCTCATGGCGCCGACAAGTATCGTATTCTGTTCAGCGCCAATGCCGGGATCACACCCTCGGAATTGAAGCATGTCGCTTCGGGAGGTGAATTTTCAAGATTGATGTTTGCAGTCAAATATTTACTGGCGGGCAGAACATCGCTTCCGACTATCGTCTTTGATGAAATAGATGCCGGGATATCGGGCGAGGTGGCTATGAAAATGGTAAAGATGATGCGGGAAATGGCAGGCAATCACCAGGTGATCGCTATTACACATTTACCGCAGATCGCGGCCAGCGGTAAGGTGCATTATCTGGTTTACAAGGAGCATGAAAACGGCCGGTCTGTAACGAGGATCAGGCGGCTGCAGGAGGGTGAGCGCGAGATGGAAATTGCCAAAATGATCGGTGGGGAAAACCCGACGGAAGTGGCAGTGGAAAACGCCCGGGAATTGTTAAAACGGTAGCTTTTGTCACTATAAAATGTTTTGTGAGTACGATCACATTATTTTCAATATTTATAAAC
>WGED01000340.1 GCA_015492915.1 Cyclobacteriaceae bacterium | reverse complement strand
ATCTACTATGGCTTTGGCGCTAATACGGATATTGTCACCGCCTCGGCAGAGGCTTTCATTGACGCATTGAACAAAATACCCGTCAATAAAAAATAAGTTCATTGAGAGGATATCTCAAAAGTCCTCTTTCACAAAAAGTCACGAAGACAGAAAGATTTAATGTATTGTAATTCAACCCAAAATTCTCAATAGGATTTCGTTATGAGAGGTTAAAGTACAACTTGTCCCGCCAGGGCGGGAAGAAAATCAGCACGTTTGATGAGGAGGCATAATGCACTATTATGGTGACGAATCAAACGTGAACGAAGTGTCTGATTTTGAAGTAGTTTAAGCTCGGAATAGAAAGGTTGTTGAGAATTTTGGGTTAAAGATAACCCTTTGCAAAAAATAATAAAAAATTCCGGTACCGTGATGGCCCGGAACTTTTCGGATGGTTGGTTGGCTGAAGAGGTTTCTACTTATAATTTACGCATACCTCGTCGGTCCATGCCTGACCGCAAAGCACCTCAGGCATCACGAAAATGTAAACCCTGTATTTGCTCTGATCGCAGAACTGCTCCTGTACGATGACTTCATTGATGAATTCGAGTCTTTTCATCTCACAGCCGTTTGGTGAGACTGTTTTGTTAGCCATCCAGCAGATGTGATTACCTGAGTTGGTGATGTTAAAAGGGGAGAAGCTGAATGAGAATACTCCATTTGTAGAATTATGGTATTTTTCGAATTCCTCATCCCGCTCCATAAGGAGCATAAATACTCCGAAAGCGATGTTTTCCGAAATTTCCCGTGATGTGAATCTGATGTCGAACAGTACAGTAGCGCGTTCGAAGATTTCACAGGTTTTTTCAATTTTGAGTGATTGATTTACTACTTCTGCCATTGTTAGCCTGGTTGTCTTTGCTTGGTTTAATGACAGAGCAGTGAAAAGGTCACCTTTGGCAAGAAAAATATTTTAATAGTTAAAAAGCGATTTGCCCTTGACGAATGAGAATGAGTTAAACCCAAAATTCTCACCAGGATTTCGTCATGGGAGGTTAAAGTACAACTTGTCCCGCCAGGGCGGGAAGAAAATCAGCACGTTTGATGAGTAGGCATAATGCACTTTTATGGTGACGAGTCAAACGTGAACGAAGTGCCTGATTTTGAAGTAATTTAAGCTCGGAATAGAAAGGTTATTGAGAATTTTGGGTTAAAAATAGTCAATTTCTCATGAAGGCTTGTTGTTGCCATTCTTAAGTTCCTCAAGTAATTCGTCCAGATTTACACTGGCAAAAGTGGTGGCGTAGTCACTGACGGCATAAGGGATGATCAGTTCGCCGTTATGTACCAGCGAGCCGCAAGTGTACACGACATTGGGTACATAGCCAGAACGTTCTTCTTCGATCGGTATCAGCAACGGTTCTTTCAATCTTCCGATAATTTTTGTCGGATCATCGAGATCGAGCAGACAGGCGCCCAGGGAATATTTGCGCACGGGTCCCACACCGTGGGTAATAAGGAGCCAGCCGTGTTCCGTTTCTATCGGCGAACCGCCATTTCCGATCTGTATGAGTTCCCACGAATATTTTGGTTGCTCCAAAACCTGAGCCTGATTCCATCTATAAAGGTTATCAGAGAACATGATGTAGTTGTTCACTCCGTCGATCCTGCCGATCATGGCGTACTGGCCTTTTATTTTGCGAGGAAAGAGCGCCAGGTTTTTATCAATCGCATACTCGCCGTGAAGCGGAAATATCTTGAATTCAAAAAAGTTCTCTGTCTCGATAAGTTTGGGCAATATGGTGTGCCCGTCGAAGGCAGTGTAAATGCCGTAATAAATCGTTTTGCCATCGTCGTGTGTAAATTTGACAAAACGGGCATCCTCAATTCCGTTCTTTTCGGTTGAAGAGATCGGGAAAATCACTCTTTCCGACAAATCGGTATCGAAAGAGAATTTTATCATGGTATATGAATCCGCCAGCCAAAGTATTTCATCAAGTGCAATCCGGTGCTCGAGCAACAGTTCACCATTGCGCTCCTTGGCATGCCTTACTGAATCGCGGATCTGGTCATAGGTAAAATCATCAGCCAGTTGATGAAGGACGAGATTATAAAATTTTTCGTCGATTCGCATCTCCCTGAGCTTATTGACAAAATTGGGTTTTTTGTAAATATGACTTTTGATGCGCTCAGCCTCACTGATCTGAAAACCCGGCTCCCGCACATGCACTTCATTATTCTCATCAATAACAGCTCTGCGAAAAACCAGAGAGGAGATATGCCCTTCGCCCGTGGCCCGCAGGCTGATGATGACCCTTTTCTGCCCCGGGAGCAGACCCGACTGATCAGGGTCCTCGACCATCGAAGGATTGAACAATGCAGCAGACTCAACGGCGTATTCCATAGTAAAGTAAGCTCCGATGAGGAGTTTCCTCTCTTCCGAAACACGGTGCTGACCGTTGAGTTTGTCAACAATAAACTTTACTTTTTCAAAATGTCTTCGATAAATACCTGAGATGCTTCGGTGCCGCTTGGAAAATTCTCTCAATACCTGATTGAGAAACTGCTGCACCTCATCTTCGCTCATATCAAGTATTTCACGGATAACGCGTTCAGCTCTTTCTTCACCATAAAAGAAAAAACGCCCGATCACCCGGTTGTTGTCGGGTTTGATTAAAGCATCCTGTCTTTTTATATTAATTTTCATAACTCTTTCGTTGCATTGATCCGAAAGAAATAATGTATTTGTCAGTTTCGAATTTCGAGCAATGCCGACAATTATTTCCTGCTAAATGTAATACGT
>WGED01000339.1 GCA_015492915.1 Cyclobacteriaceae bacterium | reverse complement strand
GGAGATTAGAAACAGATTAGAAACAGATTAAAAGCCGATTTTATTACCGGTCAATGGAAAATTCTATCCTCCTGTTCATTTGTCTGCTTTTTTCATCCGTATTGGATACAAGAGGTTTTGACTCACCATAACCTTTGTATGTTAATTTTTCGGGTTCAATCCCATGATTTATAAGAAAATCATATACGGCCTTGGCTCGTTTTTCTGAAAGTCGCTGATTGTATTCTGTCGAGCCAACATCGTCCGTATGTCCTGAAATCGTAATTTTTATATCCGGATTACTATTCAAAAACCTCACAACCTTATTCAGTTCGGTCTTTGACTCATCTGTGAGCCGGTCGCTGTCAAACTCAAAAAATATGTTATTCAGCCTAACCGTATTCCCTGCTTTCATGGTTTTCAGATAAAAATCCTGCCTGATTGAATTGCTGTTGTTTTCCTCCACCTCAAACGAACGGCTTTCGAAAAGGTAGCCTTCACGTTCCACATAAAGCGCAATCCGTTTATTCTCCGGAAGTATTGAGAAATACTTTCCCGTCACGGGGTCGGAAGAGAAGATTGTCAATGGTGTATCTTCCTCTGATGCGAGATTATACACCTCGATCTTAGCCTCTAACGGTTTTTTTGTTTCAAAATCATAGACGAAGCCGGTCAGATATATGGTTTTATTTGATATTTCAATATCCTCTGGAAAGGAAAAGGTGTAAAGGAGGCTCCTATCATTCCTGCCATCACCCTTGACCTCGTATGAATAATAGCCGTTTTTTCCATTGGTGGAAACAAAGAGGGACACCTGGTCTTCTGCGGTATTGATAGGATACCCGAGATTTTCAGGTTTCGTCCATGCCGAATTAACCAGTTCACTCTTATACAAATCGAATCCTCCAAAACCGGGATACCCTTTGGATGCAAAAAACAGTGTTGTGCCGTTCACATGAATAAATGGCGAAACTTCATCCTCCCGCGTATTGATGGCCGGGCCAAGATTAATTGCCGGAGTCCAATTGCCGTTTGCGTCTTTGCGACTCATCCAGATGTCTCTTTTTCCATATCCACCTCCCCTGTCGGAAATAAAATACAGCGTGCGCCCGTCAGCTGAAAGCGCCGGCTGAGAATCCCATGACCTTGAATTGACACTTCTCCCTAAATTCTGCGGGATAGTCCACTCATCGCCTGATTTATAAGTGATGTACAGATCACAACCACCAACCGTTTTTCGTCCTTCACAACTCGTGAAAATCAATATCCTGCCATCAGCCGAAATGGAACATGTTCCCTCATTAAATTCAGAATTGATTTTTGAAGAGATAGAGAAAGGCGCCTGCCAGTTACCATTATCATCCTTAATGCTGATCACAATATTTTCATCGTCTCGATAGGTGGTGCCGTTGCGCGCTGTATAAATGATCGTTTTTTCATCAGCGGTCAGGACAGGAAAATACTGTAACTGAAATGAGTTGATAATGTCGGGCATGGGTTTTGGATCAATTTCCAACGGGTGTCTGATATTTTCAATTGCAAATGCAATGTTCTCCTTCAGCAATTCCACTCCCGGCTTGATCCTGCTGTTGCTCGCTACGCCCAATGTATCGAGGATATCGGTCATTTCCCTTGCTTTCTCATACTGCCCCCTGTTGAAATATACTTTACCGAGTGAATAGTAAACATTTTTGTACTTCTGGGACTTGGGTGCTATTCTCACCACCTGCTCAAGATGATACTGTTGCGCATCAATATTCCGTAAAAGTTCATAGGAAAATGCCAGGCGTAAATGCGCCTCTATGAAATTATTGTCTTTTTCCACCGCTTGCTTCAATTTACCTATCGCATCCGTGAACATCCGGTCTCTCAAAAGCAAATTAGCCTGCTCATAAAGCTTTATGGCCTTCTTGTTTTTTGTTGAATAGTTCTTTTGACCGGCCGCTGGAATAGACAAGGCAAAAAGAAGCGCTAGTATGTATAAGGTGTGTTTCATGATATGAGTCGGGAGCTTGAAGCCGGAAGCTGAAAGGTGCCCACATCGCTTCCAGCTTCTTGCTTCTTGCTTTTATTATGGAA
Source organism: Cyclobacteriaceae bacterium (assembly GCA_015492915.1). Lineage (GTDB taxonomy): Bacteria > Bacteroidota > Bacteroidia > Cytophagales > Cyclobacteriaceae > JAAUQL01. The sequence continues at coordinate 17 of WGED01000339.1, read as the reverse complement.
TATTCATGAATTTATGG
>WGED01000338.1 GCA_015492915.1 Cyclobacteriaceae bacterium | reverse complement strand
TCTGTCCCGGCATGCTCATCCTGAAGCGATCGGCCGGCCCCGGAAATGCCCAAAACGACAAACTCCCCCAAAAGCATCCAGGAAACGCGGCTGTTTTACCGCTTCCGGAATCATCACTTTCCCATAACACTTTTGAGGCCGGCTGCCGATAATTAAGAAAACGACGATCGCCTAAATAGCAGCCGCTCCTTTCCGATGGAGGATAATTTATGCAACGCATGGAAAACATTGATCATCAAAGCTCTGAAAACAGCAATTTGCCACATCAGCCAGCCGGAGAGCTATCAAACAACCATTTTACGCAGCTTCCGCAAAGTCTTATTTTGGTGGTTGACGACAGCCAGATACAATTGACCAGTATAACAAATCACTTAAAAAAGGCGGGGTACACCGTTATTGAGACCACGAATCCATACACTGCGCTCAATCTTGCCAGAGAACAAAAACCGGATTTAATCCTCTCAGACTATTTTATGCCAGAAATGGACGGTATGGCACTTGGGGAGGCCATTAAATCGAACCCGGAAACTTCGCACATCTATTTTATTTTACTTACCGCCAACGATCGTCAGTCGGATCGATATCATGCGTTAAATAGTTTTGCTGATGATTATTTGCAAAAACCCATATCTCCCCAGGAACTCCTGGCCCGAGTCAATTCGGTGATGAGAATCACCAAACTGCAAAAAGAGCTGAAAGATCGAAATCACCAGTTGGAGATGGCGATAAAGGATCTCGAACGGGCGAACATGGAATTAAAAAACACTCAGGCCCAATTGTTACAACAGGAAAAGATGGCCTCCATCGGTTTATTGGCAGCGGGAGTGGCCCATGAAATTAACAATCCAATTTGTTATGTGGATATGAATCTCGGGACAATGTTGGAATATTTGGAACCCATCGAAAACGCATTTAGGAAAGTTGATCAGATTATATCAGCCATTCCGAAAGATACCGAACCTTCCATTATAGAAAAAATTCAAGAATACAAGGATTATTACCAGCAAGAAGATATCTCGTATATTTTAGAAGATATGAAAAACATGATTAAAGAATCTCGAGAGGGCTCTGAACGAGTTAAAGAAATTGTTCAAACATTGCGTGATTTTTCACATGTTGATCATTCTAAACGACAATATACCAATATCCACCACGGGATCGACAGTACTTTGAAAATTGCCTGGAATGAAATCAAATACAAGGCCAATGTCGTTAAGGAATACCATGACATTCCCGAAGTTTTTTGCTATCCGCAGCAGCTCAATCAAGTGTTTTTGAATGTCATTGTCAACGCAGCGCATGCGATCAAAGATAAAGGAGAGATTCGTATCAAAACCTGGGCGGATGACCGTTACGTTTATATTGCGGTTAGCGATACAGGATGTGGAATTCCAAAAGAAAATTTAAGCAAAATTTTTGAACCGTTTTTTACCACCAAACCCGTCGGCAAAGGCACAGGATTGGGTTTGGCCATGTCGTATAATATCATCAAGAAACATAAAGGTGAAATCGCGGTTGAAAGTGAGGTCGGGAAAGGCACCACATTCACCATAAAATTACCCATTGAATCCGATTTGCGGAATGAACAACAAAATGTAGAAATTGTGCAATATTCCTGAGCTGACAAATTCATTCCAGTAGCAAAAGGGCTGAAACATGAATGAAAAGATACGTGTTATGTTCGTCGATGACGAGATGAACATCCTGCGTATGATAAAAAGGGTGTTACGGAATGATCCCTGGGATCTGGAGTTTTGCAACAGCGGCGAAGAGGCATGGAAGGCACTCCAGGAACATCCAGTGGATATCCTCGTCACCGATCACCGCATGCAGGGTATGACGGGCACACAATTGCTTGCCAGAGTTAAAGCGGCTTTTCCGGATACCCTGCGCATTATTTTCTCAGGTTATACAGAAGTCAGCACCCTTACCGAAGCGATAAACCAGGGAAACATTTATAAATTTATTCATAAACCCATCAAAGAAGAAGACTTACGCCTGACGATCAGACGGGCAGCAGAAAACGTTTTGCTTATCCGCGAGAACCGGAAACTAACCGAAAAAATCCAATCTCAGAATGAAAAATTGCGAAAGCTCAATGAAGAGTTGGAATTACGCATCGAACAGCGCACTCGAGATCTCTTTTTACGCCAAAAAGCTTTAGAAACCGCCCAAATGATTCTGGACCGAATGCCGGCAGCCGTGCTCGGGCTGGATACAGAAGGAATGATTGTTTACTGCAACAGCGCTTGCTCCGATTTTTTTCAGAAGAGTCAAAGTGAAATCTTCAGTCAAAATTTCAAAGACGTTTTGCCGGAGTCGCTGCAAAAGCTCATTTCCCAAACACTCATTGATCAAAAGCGGCATTTTTGGAAGGGGGATCTGTTGCACCAGTCTATTTTTGCCCAGACATCGACCATTGAAAACGATTACGAAGTGAATGGAGTGGTTTTGTCTTGCTTCTGCTATGATCCTTTGCTGAAGACGGAAGATAACAAGAAAGTGATGGATTTATCGTGAAAGAAACTCAAACGCCAGGAAAGGAAATGCCTGTTACAGCTCAGAGCATACATCCAAAAGGGACCATGCATTCTGTGCTTTTTGTCGATGATGAACCCAATATTTTGAGTTCGGTTCAGCGTATTCTCCGGAAAGCACCGTATAATGTACTAACTGCAAATGCTCCGGAATACGCTCTGGAGATTTTGGAGCAACGGCCGGTAACACTGGTCGTTTCCGATTTCAGAATGCCAAGCATGGACGGCGTTACCTTTTTGGAAAAGGTCCATCACATCAGTCCCGATTCCATTTGTATGCTGTTAACCGGATTTGCCGATACAGAATCCGCCATTCGAGCCATAAACAACGGTCACATTTTCCGTTACTTAAAAAAGCCGATTAAAGAATCCGAACTTCTGGAGGCATTGCGTTCCGGCATCCGTCAATATGAACTGGTGATGGAAAATCGCCGGCTTATGGAGCTTATTCAAAAGCAGAATACCGAACTGAAAAAATTCAATCACGAATTAGAACAAATTGTTCAGGAACGGACGCGCGAAATCACGCAACAAAAAATCGAGCTGGAAAACCTGTATCATCAGCTCGACAACAGCTTTACAGAAATGATTCGTGCTTTTATGACCGTCATTGAAATGAAAAATCCGACGATCGGAGGACATTCAAGACGAGTAGCAGCACTGTCTCGAAAATTGGCTGAATTCATGGGATTACCAGACAAAGAAGTTCGGGATATCGAGGTAGCTGCTTTGTTACATGATATCGGTAAAATCACCTTACCGGACAAACTCATTCAAAAAACAGAAGCCCAAATGAGCGAACATGAAATAATGTTGCTAAGGGCTCATCCGGAGATCGGTGCTTCGATATTATCGGATATTCAAAGCCTTCATATGGTCTCAAAAATTGTTGAAGCACATCATGAACGTTTTGATGGGAAAGGATTTCCTAAAAAGCTGCAAGGCGGCAACATCCCATTCGGTGCACGCCTTATCGCCGTTATTAACCATTTTGATCATTTGATTTCCCAAGAAAACATCGACAAATCGCATCGATTTGAAATTGCCAAACAATTTTTAGAGTCGCAAAGCGGAAAGTGGTTTGATCGCCGAATCGTGCAAAGTTTTATTAAATTCATTAAATCAACCAAGAAAAATGGTAAATTTCTTAAAGAGAAGCCGGTGGAATTCAATGAGTTACAGCCCGGCATGATCATTTCCCGTGACATTTTTACACGCTCCGGTCTCCTCTTATTGGGGCGGGATCAGGTACTGAATAGCAGTTTAATCAAACGCCTGTTTCAGTATCATTTAATTGATCCCATTCAAGAGCAAATACATGTATATGCTCAGTCAATGAAAAATAGTTGAACACGAATTATTCCATTTTCTATCTTTTGAATATTTTTCAATTTATTGTCGTCATAAAC
>WGED01000337.1 GCA_015492915.1 Cyclobacteriaceae bacterium | reverse complement strand
ATTTTTATAAACGAGTGTTATGCATACAGGTATGGTTTACAGGATACTTTGCCTGTAAAGAGGAACAAGATCAGAAAGAAAATGCGTTATTTTCATTATCTGGTTATCGAAAGTGACGGGAGGTTTTTATTGCACAAGCGGACAGGCAAAGACATCTGGCATGGTTTGTTCGAGTATTTTCTGATCGAAACATCACAACCCGTCTCTTTCGACCGGCTCGGATTACCCCATGAATTTTTGGCAAATTCTCATGAATGGGTACTGGAAACCGTTTCTCCCGAAATGAAGCATGTGCTCACTCATCAGACCATCATGGTAAAATTTTATCACATTAAATGTAAAAACCTCATTGAAAATCGTATAAAATCCATGAAGGGTTATGGTTTATACTCAAACGATGAGATAGAAAAATTGCCAAAATCAATTCTGACGGAAAGATATTTCACGGGAAGCATAAAATGATTAGTTTTAGAAAAACATTCCTAAATTTGCATTTTAAATCAATACAATGGCTGGAGTAAATAAAGTAATACTGATAGGAAATCTGGGTTCGGACCCCGAGGTGAGGCACCTGAGCAATGGCTCTGTAGTGGCAAATTTTAACATCGCCACTTCCGAAACTTATACCAACAGAGACGGGCAGCGGGTCACCCAAACCGAATGGCACAGGATTGAATTGTGGGACGGGCTGGCAAAGATAGCAGAACAATACCTCAGAAAGGGACAGATGGTCTATATTGAGGGAAAACTGCGAACGGAAACCTGGCAGGATAAAGACGGTAACAACAGAACAACTACGCGGATCAGGGGGTTGAATATGACGATGCTGGGTAGCAGAAACACCGATCAGCCTGCCCCTGCACCGACACCGGAACAGCATCATCCTGAACCGATGAACGAAGCGGCGCCGGAAGCGCCTGCCCAGACCTCGTCGGAATCAGAACCTGAAGATGATCTTCCATTTTAGTTTAACTTTAACTGTTGAAGATTGGAAACAAACATGGATGAGCCCGATCCTGGCTCCTTTATCCTCGCGATGATTTTGCAGGAAAATGCCACGCTGTTTTATGTAGCGAATGGATTGTTATTGGTTTTATTGTTGATATTATCAGGGATGGTATCAGGTTCTGAGGTGGCTTTCTTTTCACTCACTCCTCAGGATATCCAGAATCTGAAAGAAGGCAATAAAAAAGAGCGGCAGATCTATCACCTGATCGCCAAACCAAAACGGTTGCTCGCCACTATTCTTATCCTCAATAATTTTATAAATATTGCCTTTGTCACACTCTCCACACTGGTGACATGGCGCATAGTGGGCACACAGACTGTCGAAGGAAAGCTAATTGTGATTCTGACGACGATCATCACTTTCCTGATTGTATATTTCGGAGAAGTGGTTCCCAAAATATATGCAAATCAGAAGAGCATCGGATTTGTGAAGATGACTGTTCCACTGATTGCTTTTTCGTTCAGGCTATTCAAACCGGTAGCCTGGTTTCTCACTACGATCTCCCATGCCATCGAAAGCAAAATCGATCGCAAAGGATACGAGATCTCAACTGATCGTCTCAATCTAGCCCTGGAGATCACCACAGAAGAAAACGACAAAACCGACGAGGTGGAAAAGGACATCCTGAAAGGGATTGTGAATTTTGGGCAGTTGAGTGTAAAGCAGATTATGGTATCAAGGGTGGACATCACCGCCTTTGATATTTCATTGAATTTTCATGAATTAATGGACAAAATCAATAAGTGCGGCTACTCAAGAATCCCTATTTATGAAGAGACGATAGACAGCATCAAAGGCATTTTATACAGTAAAGATCTCTTGCCGTATCTCGAAAAAAACGAGAATTTCAAATGGCAAAAACTTATACGTCCACCGTTTTTTGTACCTGAAACAAAGAAGATAAACTCCCTGCTCAAAGACTTTCAGAAAAGGCATGTGCATATGGCCATCGTCGTCGATGAATACGGAGGCACATCGGGGTTGGTGACCCTCGAAGATGTGATTGAGGAAATTGTAGGAGAAATCCATGACGAGTCCGATGACGACAAGGCCAGCTATCATAAAGTCAATGAAAATACTTATATTTTCGAAGGCAAAACTACCCTCATCGACTTTTGCAAAATCACTGATCAGGATCCCGCGGTATTTGATGAAGTGAAAGGAGAAAGCGAATCTTTAGGAGGGTTGTTGCTTGAGTTGCACCACAGATTGCCACATGCCGGCGAAGAGATTGCCTTCCGCAATTTTGTGTTCAAGATTATTGCCGCGGATAAAAAAAGAATCAAAAAAGTAAAAGTAACCATCAAGGAATCATCATGAATCGCGGTTTATATCTGATCCTGGGTTTTTTCATTTTACTGGCCTCATGTTCGACCAGGACAGAGCATATGCCCAAGCCCAAAGGATACAACAGGATTACACTTCCGGATCATACATATCAGCCGCTGCCGGATACATTTCCCTATGGATTTGAATATTCGAAACATGCCAGGCTTTTACGGGATTCGAGCTGGATCGCCGAACCGTACTGGATCGATCTCTATTACCCCGGGTTTAAAGCCTCAATCGAAATATCCTATAAACCCATAAAAAGGAGTGAAAAACTGCTCAGGGAATATCTTGCAACTTCCTATAAGCTTACCTCCAAGCATGAAATAAAGGCCTATGCCATCGATGAGTCGATCTTCAAAACCAAATCGGGAAAAACAGCCGTCATTGCCAGACTCCAGGGAGAAGTTCCCAGCCAGTACCAGTTTTTTGTGACCGACTCCACAGAGCATTTTCTGCGTGGCGCCCTTTATTTCAATACAGCCACTAAAAACGATTCTCTCGCACCCGTGATCTCTTACGTTCATGAAGAT
>WGED01000336.1 GCA_015492915.1 Cyclobacteriaceae bacterium | reverse complement strand
TTTTATGACTGAAGGGAAATCAGCCGCTTCAAACAGGATTATATTGTCTTTCCAGGCAAAAACATCTGGATTTATGGCCTCTTTTTTTGTAATGGATTTTTCGGTCAAGTTATAAGTGACCATCTGATTCTTATTCAAAAGGTAGTATTGACTACCCGGCGTATTGATATCTCTGCTTTTCATCACTTTTACTTTACCCGAAGCTACTGCAACAGATGATTCATCGTCGTCAGGATAGGACTTTATGTTAAACGACGTACCAAGAACAATAGTGGTAAGGTATTTTGTCTCAACCACAAATGGTCTGTTTTCATCACGTTTTACATCAAAAAATGCTTCTCCTTCCAGCATCACCCTTCTCTCCTTGCCCGTAAACACTTTACTGTAAGTCAATTTGCTCCCGGCATTAAGTTTTACAATGGTTCCATCGCTTAATTTAAAAGTTGTTTTTTGACCAGGTGGGTTTCGTTTTTTTACAAGTGAAGTTATATCCGTGGCAGTTGATCTCCGGTTATTAACCCCCATAAATATCATTACTGCGAAAAAACTCACCAGCACAAGAAATGCTGCAGCATATCTGATAACAGAAGTTACCCTGTCACTATTTCTGTATGAATTAAGTTGTGTCCATGATGTGTTTTTTTTCAGAATACGTTCGAGAACTTTGTTGTATTCATTTTCGGAAGGCTGGTATTGATTTTTATAGCTGATCGAATTGATGATCTCTCTGGCCTGATTTATCGTTTCAACTTTTCCGGGATTTTCTTCTATCCAAGCATTCCAAAAGTGGTCCGTTTCCGGGCCGGGGTTTTTGACCCACCGGACAAAAAACTCATCAAAAAGAAAATCTTCTACTTTATATTCTTCGTATTGCATTTATCCTTAGTACTTTACTTTACAGAATGGGAAGTGGCTGAAATGACCCCAGGAAAAATAATTATTTTAAAATGGCTTTATATCCATGTATATCTTTTCGGAGAGTTTCGATGGCACGGTATATCAGTTTTCGGGCAGATTTAACTTTTTTGAGCCCCATAATCTCCGCTATTTCCTGATATGACATACCTTCGTAATAAAAATAAATAACAGCCTCTCGTTGCCTTGCGGTCAATCTGGTCATTGATCGCGATATCCATGCCTTTTTCTCATCATCCAACGATTGGTTGATAATTCGCACTTCGGGGGTCTCGGTAATTTGAATGTTAAAAATCGCTTTGTTTTCGGTGCCGAAAAGTGAGAGGATTTGAAATCGCTGTTTTCTATTGGCCAGCAACCTTCTCCTCAGAGATTTGAAAAGATAAAACTTTATGGAATTTACATCCGAGAGTTTATGGCGATTTTCTCTGATGTAAATAAAAAGGTCCTGAATATGATCTTTTACATAGTCTGAATTAAGATTAAACTGCCGGGCATAGTTGTACAGAACTGCAAAATAATTATGATAAATCCATACAAAAGCCTCTTCATCTCCATTCTTAAATTTAATCCATATTTCGGATTCATTAATCTTAGAATTGTTGTTGGGTGCCTTTCTGAAGTTTTTTAAAATTAGCTTCTTATACTTTTGAGGTACCATCCAAAAAGGTCATTTTGTGCTTTTGCCCATTGCAGTTCCGGAACATATGCGCTTTTCAGCCGTTCGTCAATCCATCACCTGGGGCCCGCTTTATAAAGATAAGAAACATAATAATCAGTATTGACCCCAAGCGAATCAAAATAAATTTGGAGTAAATCAATTGATAATGATTCTGTTCGAGTTTATCCGGCCATTTTTCATGTGTATTCGTACCAGATAAATTCCTTCGGTTTTATAAAACTCATATTCGCCATTTTCATGATAAGAATAGGCTTTGATAACTTTTCCAAACAAATCCATAACCTCAATACTTTTGATATTTCCATTATCATGTGCCTGATTCGTTTTAATCCTGAATTTTCCATGGCTCGGATTCGGATATATCTGAAACGGACTGTCTTCAATCTCCATCAATCCCGTTGGTGCTGTTGAAGGGCGTGTATCGAGCACTACATACATTGCATCAAGAGGTAAATCAAGCGACAATCCGTCAGTAAGTTCATTGACTAAAAGCTCTCGCTTTTCATAACCTGAATTACTGAGCTGGCGTGCTGATTTTATTTTTGAGTTTTTAATCCGGATATTCACATCAGTATTGGCGCATTTCCATGGCATCCTGCCGAGGCTTTCGATTTTGAATCCTTCCAGGAGTGTCTTACCATCGGAAGCCAAAAAACTGGCCGGTACCTCTTTCCATCCGGTCGGCCTGTATTTGGTGCCGACCTGGATCAATATACGCTCAGAGATGTTTAGTGGCTGATCATCCATCGCCACTATATTGATCACAGCATAATCATTGTTTGTTGTAATAGTAACATCAGACAACTGGTATTCCTGACTTGAAGGAAATCCGCATATTCCCTGTGCTTTTGGAGCATCCATCATCAAGATGCCATGCCCGTAATCCCATTTCAGTTCTCCTGTAACACTCGTTACCGTTTTCTTTATGGTATTGACAAGGTTACCGAGTAAAGGTGATGCTACCGTGTTTCCCGGATCACCTTCATATACAACTTCTACCGGCCCGGCAAGGTATGTCAATGGCGAGAATTCCGTTTCCCCCTGCCCGGGATTCGGTTCATAATTATCTCTGTTGGGATCGAAACTGTTCTCTTCAGTGATCTTGGGTACTTCTCTTTCGATCAGTGACTGAAAAGTTCGCTCTTCATGAAGCACTGTCACACCCTGCCTGATATACCCTTTTCGAAAAACCAGTGCATTGGCGGGAAACATCCCCATCTGCCCCGGAATACTGATAGTCCAGCGATACATGGGTAGTTCACCATTTACATAACCGAAATAAGGCCAGTAAGGATCATCTTCATAAGTCGTAGCACTCGGATCGAACCAATAAAAAACATCGACACCTGTCAAAGACTGATAAGCTGCAACCAAAAAGGGGCCTTCGGCCTGATGAACATTGGGGAGGTTCCAGCCGCTCTCACTGACTATAAAAGGCCTGCCTGCCACCTGCTTAATATTTACAGGTAATTTCTCGGGGAAAAACATGGCAGAATTGCCGACAAAATGATGTAATCGCTCAATCCGCCACCCGCTGTTAGGCCCGAAATGCTGCGGGTCATAATAACGGTTTACGGCCAGCACTTCACCCGGCAGATTAGTCCATCGTTCTAAATCAAACAGGTGTATAGCACTGACCGTTTTCCAGTTGCTTGCGTTGATGAGTTGTTTGCAACCAATGCTGCGATAATAATCATAAATATCCTGATAAAACCCACGCTGTACTTCGGCAAAAAAATACATCTGATCAGTAAAACGCTTATGAAAACCGGGCGTTGGAACCGGCACATTGGGATCATCGGAAGCAAACCAGATATTGATAATTTCCAGCCTGCCCCGGGTCAGGTCATCTTCCGGCAAAGCGGTGTTTTCCCATGAAGTAAGGGCATTATTGATAGAACCATATTTATTTACCGACCAATCATAAAATTCACGCTGAATAGTATCCTTTAGTGAAGGCAATACACCATTGATCGTCCAGAAAAAGAGCCCATCCTCATTGATGATCTGGATAAGGGCCACAGCCGGATCATCTTTCAGCGCGATTCCCGTGTGCGGGTTGACTTCAGTATACAAATAGTTGGCCCAGTTTTTATAGGCATTCCTGAATTTATCATCAAAATACATCAGGGCCCAAGGGTCTGCATCTCCCCTGTAATCACCTAATTCCCATGCATCTGGAATAAAATCGATATGTGCGGGCCAGTACGGGCTTATGGTTGTATAAATTCCTTCTTTTTTCATGGCTGCCACTACACGCCATATATAATCAACTTCTTCCTTGTTCGGTTCGTTGATGTCGAAAGTTGTAGAAAATATTTCGCCATGAAAACGGATCATATTTACCCCCATCTTGGCGAGAAAACGCGCAAAGATTGCCAGGTCGGTATCCGTAAATTCAGGGTCGTGGTTCCTCACCAACTGCCCTCCATTAACCGCCCAGAAACGAATCTCCCCCTGATCATTGACAAAATGACTTCCATCGGCAGAAAGTCTTATAAATCCGTTGTCACCGGCATTATCCTCGTTAAGAAATCGCAAATCCAGCAATGCGTCCGCTGTGAAATCATCTCCGTCATATTCAAAATTCCATCCGCTTTGCGGATCCTGTCCGTAAACCACCATACCACTCAGGACAAATACTAAAAACAGGTGTTTTCTCATATTACAAATAAATATTTTATCCTTTCACCGCAATTTTCGAAAAATCGCTAAACCTATATAAGAAGATAATTCAACCGGCCTTCACGCCCCCATTTAAATATGAATTTTTGTTGATAGGGCTTGAACAGGGTTGCTGCCCGGGAATATTTCAAAGTGAAATTTATTCTGTAGTAAAGCCGTGATATGTTGCGGTTTGAAAATTAAATGATTTTATACTATGTGTCGGGACATAGAAAAAGCAGGCCCATTTAAAACCTGCTAATTAACTTGCCATCTGTTTCGGATGGTTTCTTGAAAAATTGGTTGATACTTGAAAAGGGGTTAATTCCTTTTGATGGATAGACACCGCCAATACAAACAAGGTTGCAAGAGCATGGAAAAATTGCCATTTTTTCATAGACGTTCCTTCCTCTCAGGAGGTCCCGCTCCCACTTGACACAAAGCCGGAGTCCTGGAACCGGTTATTTTTGATTCTCAGCGCACTTATATCCGAATTAAAAACTCCACCGGAATCTCAAATACAAAAGCTTGCCCACTCCACCAAATTCGGTTCCTGCCTCACCGAGAAAGACCTGCCCGGAAAACATCAGTTCGATATTATCCGACAAGGAATATGTGAGCAACGGCCCCATGAATGACGATTGATCGAATGGATTATAAATACTCGCAAAACCTCCGGTTATCAAAGGCGTAAACTGATAACTCACCTGACCGAACAGATCGAGTTTTGATAGTGTCAGATATTTGGCGGATGAATAAGAGAGGAAAATGGCGGGATTGGGAAAACCGGCCTTGCCCGTTGATCCCCTGCTGTTGAATATCATGCTGAATTGCAAATACAGGCTACTCTTGAAAGTGTAATCGCCTGAAACAGAAGCGACGAGCTGACCGATCTTTTTTACTTTGAGGCTATCAGGACCGTAAAACCATGTCAGCTCCCCACGGAAGCCACCGCCTTTGATATCGCCCGACCATCCGACACCGAGAACGAGATCATTTTTAGAATACCCTCCCAGAAACTGGAAGTCATAATTCCATCTATTAAATCGATACAATCCCATGAACGACATGGCCTCGATGCTGTCGCCAAGCTGATAGACGAATTCGGCGGAGGAAGTGTAGCCCGTGTAATACTGCAAACGCAACGCATCCGTGCCGGGTCGCTCTTCATAATCAAAATCGAAATAAGAATAGGCATTGAACACATCGTTGGGATTCCAGATCAGGTTCATGCCCCAATTGATGCGGTGGCGGCCAACCCGGGCCTGAAAATTGCCTTTTTGCCAATCCACATACAGGCGGTCTATCGTGGTATTGAAAACGTACGAATAACCCGTTGACCAGTTAAACGACATATCGACAAAACCCGGGTCCCGACCGATCAGGGTGGTGTATTGCGGAAAGCTCTTGACAAAATCACCATAGATAAACCTGTTGCGCATGCCCAGGGCGATGATAAACTGATCAGATGCGTAATATTTAAAATTCAGGCGATTGTGGAAAAGGCTTTCCGACATCCAGTCTTCGCCGAATTTATCAAACTGAATAGTTTGCAAATACTTAATATAACCTGAAAAATCCAGCTTGCTCTCCTTCTGTGCAAGTACTGCCCCTGCCTGGAGTGTCAGTAAAACAAAGATGAAAAAATGCCTTGTTTTCCATGCCATATTTTCGGCCCTCAGGGTTGTTTGATCTCGTCACTGAGAATTTTCCCGTCTTCCAGCGTCACGATCCGTCGCGCTTTCTTCATCACGCGCGCGTCGTGAGTCGAAAAGATAAAAGTGATATTCTCCTCTTTATTCAGATTTTCCATGATGTCCAGCAAATTTTCAGTCGATTTGGAATCGAGGTTGGCCGTCGGTTCGTCTGCGAGGATAAATTTAGGCCTGGAAGCCAATGCCCTCGCAACGGCAACACGCTGCTGCTGACCTCCCGACAGCTTTGACGGTCGGCTGTCAACCCTGTCGCCCAGCCCTACAGCTTCGAGCAATGACAATGCCCGCTCCGTCCGCTCCTCTTTGGGCCGTCGCTGCAGCTCCATGATCAATTCGACATTTTCCTTTGCCGTAAGCACAGGCAACAGGTTATAGGCCTGAAAGACAAAACCAATATTATGAAGCCTGAAATCGATCCGCTTCCTTGAATTTAGCTGCCAGATGTCCACATTATCGATGATCACCTCACCTTCGGTGGGCGCGTCCAACCCACCGAGCATGTTCAAGAAAGTGGTTTTGCCGGAGCCTGACGGGCCTACCACGGCTGTGAACTCTCCTTGTTCGAAACTCAGGTCTATATGATCGACAGCTCTCACCTCCACAGTGGAGCCGTCGTAAATCTTTGTCAGGTTTTTTATCTCTATTATACTCATGACTTTTTGATTATTATTCAATTCTCAATGCATCGGCAGGGTTGTAAGACAACGCCTTCCACGCCGGATAGATAGACGCCAGCACACCTGTGATCAGCACCATGATGGTCACATTGCCCAGCATCCCATATTCCAGGCTTGTATATACAAAAGGATCGTATCCGAGCTCCATGTATCCTTCTGCCCACAGGGAGAGGTCAATCTTGTGGGTCTCGAAATATATCGAGATAAGTGCGCCCAGTATCACTCCCAACAGTCCTCCCGTAAGCGTCAGGAACACCGTCTCATACATGATCAGGACAAAAACGCGCAGTTTGTTCATCCCGATCGCCATCAGCATGCCGATCTCTTTGGTGCGCTCCAGCACGGCCATCAGCATGGTGTTGATGATACCGAACAGCAGGGCAAAAAGTATGATGACGATGAAAATATACAAATACAGATCCATCGCCTCATTTAGATAGTTCATCTCAGGACTCAGGTTGATCCATGTCAGCACTTCCAGACCTGGCGCCACAGCCTCAACTTTCGGCTTCAGTACTTCGGCCATTTCATTGTTCATGGCCAAAATGGCAATTTCATGGGCTGCCCCGTCGGGAAGGCCGGTCAGGGCTCTCAGGTCTTCATAACGTACGTACACATTACCCTCATCAAAGACAATACTCAAAGTATTAAAAATCCCCTTTACCCTGAATGGTGCTCCTGTCAGGTTGTTGTTGACATCCTGCAGGGTGATCACTACTTTGGACCCGAGATGAACTTTGAGTTTTTCAGCAAGCTTCTGTCCTATCACGATCGGTTTTATTCTTTTTGACCTGGTATCCTCACCGAAATAATTACCTTCAACCAGCTTGGTATGAATATTGGAAACTTTCTTTTCTTCTTTGGGAATGATACCTGTTATTTTCACTCCCGCACCCGTTTCAGCCGAAGATACCATGGAATACACAATGATCCTGTTACTCACCCCTTCCACTCCTTCAATGTCATCTACCTTCGATGCAATCGAGGCCGCATTCGGAATAAAGCCTGTCAATTCCATAGAATTCCTGAATCCGGGTTCATGTATCTGGATATGCGATAATTCCGACATGATCACCTTATCTACCCGCTGAATGACCATTCCCTCATAAACGGCGGTCGAGAATATCCCTGCAATCAGCCCCAGGGTGATAGCTGTGATAATGATGCCGCTGCGCAGTTTATTACGCCAAACATTTCTCCATGCTATTGAAATCAACATAAAATCATTATTTAAAAATTACGCCCTGAGCGCTTCGTGCACTTTCAAGCCGAAAGCTTTACTCACAGGATAAAAGGCCACTACCACCGTCATGGCAAATACCGTAATGACCTGTACGTAAAATACTTCCGGAGCCCATGAGAAATACATCAATGGCTCCAGGCCCATCTGTATCATCGTCTCTGCCGCCGAACCGGACAATACGATCGGATGATTGAAGAAATAAGCAATGACCGGCACGCTTCCGGCAAAACCTGCCAGAACGCCGATTAACCCTATCAGGATAGTCTCATAAAACAGGATCAGGGCCAGCTTGCCTTTTTGCATGCCTATGGCCACGAGCACGCCGAGTTCCCTGCGTCGCTCCAGCACCATCATCATCACTGTGCCGAAGATGCCGAAACCAACGAGCAGGTAGAGTATCCCTTTAGTCATGGCCGCCCCTGCCCTGTCACCCTCGATCAGTTGCAGTATTTCAGGACTCATTTCACTCCACGACATTACTGAATATGGTGGAAACAGCTTCTTCTTCAATGATTTCATGGCACGGTTCAGCATGTCCTGACTCTCGATCATCAGCACCATAGCTGTCAGCCGGTTGCCTGTACCATAGAGACGTTGTGCATTCGATAGTTCCATGTACACCGTCTGGCGATTCAGGTCCGGACTTGCAAATTTGAGGATTCCCCTCACGGGGTATTTTCCGAAAGCGCTGATACCGTGATAACCCTGACCTACCAGCACCAGCGTGTCTCCCACATCGAGATCAATATATTTGGCAAGATCATAGCCCAGCAGCACGCCATCGTCGCGGAGCTTGAGATACTCCCCTTTATTTATCCACTTTTTCAACTGCGTTACACTGTTCTCCCTTTCCGGATCGATGCCGATCACCATGGACCCGCGTGTTTTATCTTCTGAAGAAGCCAGTGCAAAAGTTTCGAGCCTTGGGGTATAATTGGTTATGTAGGGGTCATTCTGAATTATTTCAAGCAAAGAGTCATTTACCACGAAAGTGTTGTTGATGGTTTTGTCTTCCCAATAATTCTCATGATGAATCTGCATATACCCCGAATAAAAGCGGACCACATTATCGATCATCGAGCTGTACGAGCCCTCCTGCATCGATGACATGACGGTGGAAAGCAAGACACCGAAAAATACCGAAGCGACAGTGATCAGTGTCCTGCCACGGTTACGCCAGAGGTTTCGCCATGCAAGTTTTAAGTTGGAGTTCATAAGAACAATAATTTAAGTTTGAAGCCGGAAGGTGGAAGCTCGAAGCTGGAAGGATAAGTCTTCCGTCTTCTAACTTCGGTTTTCCAACTCCAGTCATCTCAGTCTTTTCATATTTTGCTGTGAAAAAAATGATTCCGGTATCGGTGTATCGAAATCCGCCTTTTCCAACTGGATAATGGTTTTTTTGCCTTTTTCACCTTCCGGCACCATCTCCCAGTGCGCCGGCAGCAATCGCCCGCCAAGCATTTTGATATCGCTCATGTACTGTGTATTGATCAGCGATCCGTCTTCATCGTAAAACTCGGCCTTCAGTTCGAGGAAGTCTTTTTTTGTGATCCACAAAATGATCTTGCCCCAAACCACCGCCGCCTCTTCTTTTGGCATGAGCTGTATTTTATGACATTCCCGGCCGTCGATTGTCTCTACGCCTATGAAGCTATGATCATAATCGTAGATTACTGATGATTCCTTCACAAGATCGTCATTGGTAAAATCAGAGCCCATCCATGACTGTCCCATCATCGAAGGCGGAATTTTGATCATCCTGTCAATGGCGGGTACCCACTGCCACATCTCTTTGTCTCTTTTGAGAAAAGCCTGTCCTTTTTCCCTTGCCGGCGCAGTGATGAGGATCATCGCATATTTATGACCCCTTGACCACGATTTCATGGAAATGGACCGTTTCCACGACGGCCGAACGATGGTCATGGTCATCTCCTGGGTGCTGTACTCACCACGCATTTTCATATCCATCTTTTCCACCACCTCCCTGGCCGATTGACCATGTGCAAAAAATGCCCCGAAAGTCATGGTAAAAAAGATGGACACTGTAGTAGCCTTATTTATGAAAGATGCTTTCATTCGCCTTGTTCTTTATGATTTTTACAATATTTATTGATTAGAAATTGTTCCATTTCATCCAGCGGATATTCATCACCGGCTATGAGATAGTGAAAACCAATGCCGTCAAAAACAGCCGCAAGCATGCGGGCTTCATTTTCGGGATCCGGCATGCCCACCTGCGCCAGCAACTGGCTGATCATAAAAAAATATTCGCGGAGCTTGTTTTGCAGTAACTCACCGATAAACGGAAACTTTTCAATTTTAAATGCCATTTCCGTAATGAGTTTCCATAGTTCGGCCTGCGTCCTTAATTCGTTGAAAAACCAATCAAATAACAGACACAATGCCTCTTCAGGCTCTGTCGTCTCAAACTTTTCCTCAAACAGTGCTTCACCTTCGGAAAAAGCTGATTCGACGAGTGAAACAAGAATATCTTCCTTGCTGTCAAAATAATTGTAAACAAGCCCTTTGGAGATCCCGGCCTCCTTTGCGATCTGTGAAATGCTCGTAGATTCATAACCGTTTTTTGAGATCAGACAGAATGCTGCATCCAGGATGCGCCTGATGCTTTGGCTTCTGATCGCTTCGAATTGTTCTTTGGTTCTCGGGCTCATTTTTTAAATTGACCGAATGGTCAGTCAATATTAAAAGATTTAATTACAAATCAAAGAATTCTGCCAATATTTTAATAAATGGATTATTTTGAATGGTTATAAATAATGAAAACAGATGATTTACTTGCTCACTTTCAATATATTGCGTCAAGTTTCACTGTATTTTTTAATCTTTAGCAACCATGGCGCTATGACCAGGGTAATCAATTTTCCGAATTCGGTTACAATTGGGATTCATTCTCTTATTGTCCTTGCCAGAGAACAAAAACCGCTCAACGCCATCGAAATTGCAGAACGTTTAAATACCTCCAGACACCTTGTCGGCAAATTTCTCCAATCCCTCGTCAGGGACGGTTACCTCTCTTCGACACGCGGTCCGAATGGCGGATTCCTGATTAAAAAAGATCCTTCAAAAATTCTTATTTACGATGTGTATAAATCCATTGAAGGCGAGGTGGTTTGTTATGCCTGCCCTCACGAGGACCAGATATGCCCCACAAATATGTGTATCCGCGATACTTTCATTAAAAAAATTACCGACGATTTTATCAAGCATCTCAAGGAATACACCATCGCGGATTATCTGTAAAATACTGTGTATCAAACCACAAAAATTCCATTAGGGAGAACTGCTTATTTTGAATTATTCTAAATTAATTTATTGCTTTTTTCTACTGTGATTTTTGTCACAAAAGTGATTACCTTCGTATGTATTTCGGAATTTTTATTCTTAAATCTTTTTTTAACTATTACCGGCAATGAAAAATTTTTTACACTTACTTTTTGCCTGCTCAGCGTTAACAGTATTTTCAATCACTTCAAATGCACAAACGATTAAAATATCTGCTGAAGTCAGGCCGCGATTTGAGTACAGGCACGGGTACAAAACACTGTTCCCTGACGGTGCCAGTCCTGCCAGTTACATCTCACAGCGTACAAGGTTGACAGGATTTTTTGCAGGCAAAACATTCAAAGCCTATGTCAGCATACAAAATGTTCGGGTGTGGGGCGATGTGAATCAGCTCAATATAGCCGATAAAAACGGCGTCATGATCCATGAAGCATGGGGGCAGATCCTTTTCAATGATGTCTTCTCTTTAAAACTTGGCCGTCAGGAGATCATATATGACGATCACAGGATCTTTGGCAATGTAGGATGGACACAACAAGCACGGAGTCATGATGTAGCGATGTTGAAGATAACACCCAATGAGAACCACTTTATTGATGTATCTCTGGCGTACAACGCCACGAAGGAATCGCTTTACAGGGAAATGTACGATTTGAAAAATTACAAAGCATTTCAGACAGTTTACTACCATGGGAAATTCGGCAAATCAGGATTGAGTATTCTCTTCCTCAATAACGGCCTCCCTTACGATTCCGATCCGGATACTACGGTCTATAAGGAAAAAATATCGTACAGTCAAACTTTCGGGGGACGGTACACACTTAATGGTGGAACGGTCAAACTGAATGCTGCAGCTTATTACCAGGGAGGGAAAAATAAAGCTCGCACCAGCCTGTCTGCTTATTATTTAGGCGGGGATGTATCATTGCATGTGATCAAGAATTTTTCTTTCGGTTTTGGTTTTGAGGTTCTTTCGGGAACTAACTCAAAGGATAAAGGGGTAAGCGGGGAAAAGGACCGGTCATTCAGCCCATTCTATGGAACCAACCACAAATTCAATGGCTTGATGGACTATTTTTATGTAGGCAATCATTTTGGCAATGTGGGGTTGGTTGATCTCTATGTGCCATTAAAACTTAAAATCGTCAATAAATTCACACTTACTTTTACACCACATACATTCAGTTCGGCAGCCACCTATTCTATTAAGGATCCTGTTTCGGGAATATGGACGGATTACAGCAAGGGTCTGGGCACTGAACTTGATTTTACAATTGCCTGGCCGGTTGTTAAAGGTGTAATACTTGCTGCGGGATATTCTCAAATGTTTGCTACCTCTACCATGCAGGCGTTGAAATATCCCGATAATCCATCAGGTGAGTTCAATACAAACACCAATAATTGGGGATGGATCATGGTGACCTTCAAACCTACACTGTACAGTAAAGAACCAACTAAATAAATCATATATGAAAAGACGAGATGTTTTAAGAAACCTGTTGGCTTTCATCCCACTGGGCACGGCATTCGCCGGCATCACGACTATGGGCATCCGTTTTATAACTCCCAGAAGACGTGATTTAACCAGGCGCATATTTGCCATGCATCTGGAAGAACTGCCGGTAAACACCTCCCGTAAACTGACGGATCTCCGGGGCAAGGACCTGGTGCTCGTTCGTACTGGTGAGCACGAAGTCAAGGCAATGTCCACCGTATGCACCCACCTCGGATGTACGGTGCACTGGGAGAAGGACAGGCAGGAATTTTATTGTCCCTGCCATGCAGGCAGGTTCGATAAGGACGGAAATGTTTTAGCCGGCCCCCCTCCTGCTCCGCTCGACACGTATCATACGGAAATCCAGGAGGATAATATTTTCATTTATTTCAAAGATAAAGAAAGTTGATCATGGGACTTGCAAGCTGGCTTAAACGATCTTTCCCGGTTGATCAGGAAGCACTGATCCGACTGACTGCGGAACCCATCCCCAATCACCTGAAGCGATGGTGGTGGGCATTGGGAGGAACACCGCTTTATATGTTTGTAGTACAGGTTATTACGGGGCTGATGCTGATTTTCTATTACGTACCCGAAACCGAAAGTGCTTACAAAAGCATCGAATATATCACGTATCAAGCCGATTTTGGCTGGCTCATCCGCAGCATGCACCGCTGGTCATCCAATATTATGATTGCGGCCCTACTGCTACATATGATGCGCGTGTTTTTTACCAGGACTTACAAGCCCCCGCGAGACATCAACTGGATGTTTGGCGTCACGCTGTTTCTGCTTACCTTGTTTTTCGGTTTCACCGGTTATTCATTGGTATATGAGCAAATGTCATATTGGGCCATGAAAGTGGGGACTGGGATCGCGGGAGCCACACCGATTATCGGGCCATGGCTTGCCGACTTTATCCGTGGCGGTTCAGATATCGGGCAAAATACGCTGACAAGATTTTTTCTATTCCATACCGTGTTGCTGCCCCTGCTGATAGTAATGGCCATTGGCGGGCATTTATATTTGATAAGGGCCCATGGGGTCAGTGAATTGAAGTTTGAAGGTGAAAAAGAAACTGAAAAGAAAACCTTCCCGTTGTGGCCCGATCATATTTTCACAGAGTTGATCATGGTTTCGATCATCATGATTATGTTGGTGACACTCTCGCTCCTTTTCCCTGTTGAACTGGGAGAACCAGCCAACCCGAATGTGACGCCTCTTCACATAAAACCCGAATGGTATTTCTTCCCCGTGTTCAGATGGCTAAAAGTGACCAACCTGACTATTGGTGTGCTTGGCCCCTTAGTGTTTATTATGATCCTGTTCTTCTGGCCTTATATCGATAAATTCTTCGATAAAATATGGCCGGACAAGGAAGTGGGATTTTGGATTGGGGTAGCAGGCATGCTCACCATCAATGCATTCTTAGTCTGGGAAATATTTGCTCATTAACATAAAGAAAATCAAAACAGTAACTCAAAATATAAGAAAATGGCAACAAGTTTAAATACAAAAAGAACCATCATCGGCATCCTGAGCCTCGTATTTATTGCTGTATTGCTCATCGCACTGGCCAAAGAGGTACAGCGCGCCGATCCAAATTACAAACCCGATCCTATTGTGGATGAGGGCACGCGGCACTGTATCAGTTGTCACAGCGAACAGGGCGCGGGTAAAGTAATCGTAGAACAATGGAAAGACAGCAAGCACGCTGAAGTGGGTGTTGGTTGTCTCGAATGTCACCAGGCCAAAAAAGGCGACATTGACGGATATGATCACGAAGGCCAGTTCATTGCAACTATCGTAACGCCCAATGACTGTGCAAGGTGTCATAAGGAAGAAGCGGAGCAATTTACAACAAGCCATCACGCCGATGCTGGCATGATCATGGGGTCGCTCGACAATGTATTGGCCGAAGTGGTCGAAGGTCATGATCAATTTATGGATGGCTCTAACCCAGCCGCTGCATCGGGATGCTGGCAATGTCATGGCTCCAAGGTGCAGATGCAGACCGATGAGAACGGCAAGCCTAAATACAATGACATGGGTATCTTGTTACTCGACCCAAAAACATGGCCGAATACAGGTATGGGCCGTATCAACCTCGACGGCTCAAAAGGCTCATGCTCTGCATGTCACAACAGACATCATTTCTCTATCGCGCAAGCACGGCAACCTGAAAACTGTGGTAAATGCCATATGGGACCAGACCATCCACAGCTTGAAATATATAACGAATCCAAGCACGGCATCAACTACCACGCTCATCGCGAAAAGATGAACCTCGACGCACAACCATGGGTAGTGGGCCAGGATTATACTGCTGCACCTACCTGTGCTACCTGCCACATGAGTGCCACGCCCGATCAGCCCGTCACGCATGACGTGGGTGACAGGATAAGCTGGACACTCAGACCGAAAGTATCTGAAAAAATCGACGCCGCTGAAATGGCTAAATATGAATCCATGGGCAAGCCGCTTCCGGATGACTTCCTGACCTGGGAACAGCGCCGCAAAAACATGCAGAATGTATGTTTTCAATGTCACACGAGGGACTATGTTAAAAATTTCTACTCTCAGTATGATAATGTTGTTCATATTTATAATGAGAAGTTCGGTAAGCCTGCCCTTGCACTGATGAACGCCCTGAAGGCCAACGATCTCATCACTCCCACCCCGTTTGATGACAAAATTGAGTGGACCTATTTCTATCTTTGGCATCATGAGGGCCGAAGAGCCAGAATGGGTGCTGCCATGATGGGACCCGATTACACGCAGTGGCACGGAAACTTTGAAGTGGCCGACAGGTTCTATATGGAAATGGTTCCTGAAGTGAAAGAACTCATCGATGAGGGCAGGAAACATGGCAAGGCTGCCGGGGCCGCCAAAGTGCAAAAGCTACTGGATGAAATCCTGAACAGCGAGATGCACAAGTGGTTCATCGGTAAAATGGATCCCGAAGAAGCAGCCAGAAGAAAAGCTGCCGCCGCCGAATTCCGCAAGCGTTATTCGGAGCAGGAATCGGAATAAGATATCATTAAGGATATGGCACAGCCGGCGCTGTGCCATATTTACTTTTTTATGACTTTGTAATACATTTTTAAATAATTCTTCCTCCCAAACGAAGTAATATCATGGGTATCAAAAGAAGAGATTTCATAAAGACCTCCGCGATAGCTGCCGCTGCTTCATCCATAGGCATGGCATTGCCGAAAGAACTGCAGGCCGCACCCCCCGACACCTCCGAGGGCGGGTGGCGCTGGGACAAGGCCGTCTGCCGCTTTTGCGGAACAGGATGCGGTATTATGGTAGCCACCAAAAAGGACAAGATCGTGGCCGTAAAAGGCGACCCCGCCGCACCCGTAAACAGAGGCCTGAACTGCATCAAAGGGTATTTCAACGCCAAGATCATGTACGGCGCCGACCGCCTGAAGCAACCACTGATGCGCGTGGATGAGAATGGCAACTTCAGCAAGAACGGCAAATTCAAGCCGGTGTCATGGAAAAAAGCCTATGACGAGATCGAGAAGCAGATGCGCAGGAGCCTCAATGAGCTGGGGCCCACAGGCATTGCGGTTTTCGGCTCGGGGCAGTACACCGTGCAGGAAGGCTATGCCATGGCCAAACTGATGAAGGCAGGTTTTCGCTCGAACAACATCGACCCCAACGCCCGCCATTGCATGGCCTCTGCCGTTGTAGGTTTCATCCAGACTTATGGCATTGATGAGCCTGCGGGCAATTATGATGATATCGAACTCACAGACACTGTTGTGACCTGGGGCGCCAACATGGCTGAAATGCACCCCGTGCTATGGTCAAGGGTGACAGACAGAAAACTATCGAACCCGAAAAGGGTGAAGATCATTAACCTGTCCACCTATACCAACCGCTGCTCGGACCTCGCCGATGTGGAAATTATCTTCAAACCTCATACAGATCTCGCTATCTGGAATTACATAGCCCGCGAGATTGTCTATAACAGCCCTGACGCCATCGATAAGGCATTCATTGACAAATACACCGCTTTTGTCACGGGCCATGTGGATACGGGTTACGGCATGAGGACGCCCGACCACCCGGGATTTACCGACAAGGAACGTGAAACGGTCAAAAGAGAGGTTTCCAAAAAAATATCTGAGAGAGAGGCCGTTACGCTTAACTATCTGGGCTATAAGGAAGGCGACACGCTCGAGATGAAGCATCGTGCTGCCGCCAATGCCCACTGGGTTATTGCTTTCGAAGAATTTAAAAAAGCCCTCGAGCCTTATACTCTCGATTATGTGGCAAGGCTGGCCAAAGGCAATGATGAGGAAGATCTGGCTTCCTTCAAGGTGAAGCTGAAGCTGCTCTCCAGCCTGTACATTGAGAAAAACAGAAAGGTTGTCTCCTTCTGGACCATGGGGATGAACCAGCACACCCGTGGAGTATGGGTGAATGAGCAAGCCTATATGGTACACCTACTGCTTGGCAAGCAGGCCAAACCGGGCAACGGCGCTTTCAGCCTGACAGGGCAGCCCTCTGCTTGTGGCACAGCCCGGGAAGTGGGGACATTTGCCCACAGGCTACCCGCCGACATGGTCGTAGCCAATCCGAAACACAGGGAGGTGTCGGAAAAGCTGTGGAAGATACCGAAGGGTACGCTGAACCCCAAAGTGGGCTCTCATATCATGAAAATATTCAGGGACCTAGAGGATGGTAAAATAAAATTTGCATGGGTAAATGTCTGCAATCCCTTCATGTGCACGGCCAACGCCAAACACTGGCTCAAAACGGCACGCACCATGGACAATTTTATAGTGGTTTCCGACAGCTATCCGGGTGTTTCGGCCAAAGTGGCTGACCTGGTATTGCCGGTGGCGATGATCTATGAAAAATGGGGCGCTTACGGCAATGCCGAACGCAGGACACAGCACTGGAAACAGCAGGTAGTGCCCGTGGGTGATGCCATGCCCGACCTGTGGCAGTATGTCGAGATTTCAAAACGGTTCAAACTTAAGGACGTATGGGGTGCTAAAAATATCCCCGGGCTCGAAGGCGGATTGCCCGATGTGCTTGACGATGCAAAGAAAATGGGTTACGACCCCGAGGATACCCTGTTCGATGTTTTGTTCGCCAATGAAGAAGCAAAATCATATCAATGGCCCGATCCCATCGGCGAAGGATTCCACAATACGGAGGCCGAAGGCGACGGACGAAAGATCATCGGCGCCGACGGCAAGGAATGGAATGGTTACGGTTTCTTTATTCAGAAATACCTATGGGAGGAATACCGCAAATTCGGTGAGGGCAAGGCGCACGATTATGCCGATTTCGACACTTACCACAAAGTGCGCGGTCTCAAATGGCCCGTCGTGGACGGCAAGGAGACGCAGTGGCGCTTCAACTCGAAATACGATCCCTATGCACGTAAAGAAGGCATCGGTGAATTCGCTTTCTATGGGAAAGCGCTGAAAACTATTCCGCAAGGCACGCTGAAAGGGCCTGACAGCACGAAAGGCAAGGTTGACTTGAAGAACAAGGCGAAGATATTCTTCCGCCCGTACATGGATCCACCTGAGATGCCGGACGATAACTACCCCCTCTGGTTGTGCACGGGGCGTGTGCTCGAGCACTGGCACAGCGGCACCATGACCATGCGCGTGCCCGAACTGTACCGCGCTGTGCCTGAAGCACTTTGCTATATGCACCCTGAAGATGCCAGCAAGTTCGGCACACAACAAGGAGACCTGATATGGGTGGAGTCGCGGCGCGGGAAGGTGAAAGCCCATGTGGAGACGAGAGGCCGGAACAGGCCGCCCAAAGGGCTTATTTATGTGCCCTGGTTCGATGAGAAAGTACTCATAAACAAGGTGTGCCTCGATGCTACGGATCCGCAGTCGAAGCAGACGGACTTCAAAAAATGCGCTGTTAAGATTTACAAAGCCTAAAATAATATCATGGCTGACAAAGGGGTGAAAAACGGCAGGCGCAAGGCACTGAAACTGATGTTCCGGGACATAGGGCTGGCAGGGCTCGGGGGCATCGTCTGGGGCGCCACGGCCACGAAGCTGAAAGCCTCGGAACTGACGCTGAGGCCTCCCGGCGCGTTGCTGGAAGAGGATTTCCTCAAGGCCTGCATCCGCTGCGGCAATTGCGTGGAAGCCTGCCCATATGATACGCTGAAGCTGGCGGATATTGATGATCATGCATCGGCCGGCTCGCCATTTTTCATTCCGCGCACGACTCCGTGCTACATGTGCCCTGACGTACCGTGCATACCTGCGTGCCCGAGCGGTGCACTGGATGCGGCTACCATTCCGAAAGAGGAAAGCCATGAGAAAAAGGCTATTCCCGACGTCGAAAAAGCGAGGATGGGCATTGCGGTGATCGATCAGGAATCGTGTCTGGCTTACTGGGGCATACAATGCGATGCGTGCTACAGAGCATGCCCATTGATGGGTGAGGCTATCACGCTGGAAATGAAGCGCAATGAGCGAACGGGCAAACATGCCCTGCTGGAGCCCGTCGTTCACCGTGATGTATGCACAGGCTGTGGCATGTGCGAACATGCCTGTGTGACGGAAAAAGCGGCCATCTTCGTGTTGCCGCGCGCGGTGGCCACAGGCATGGTCGGCAAGCATTACATCAAAGGCTGGGAGCGGGAGGATGAGCGGCGTCTTAAAGAATTGAAGGATAAGAAAGAAAAGACATCGAAGCCCGAAGACATACTGAACAATTGGGAATCACTGTTTGGTGATGATTGAATATTTTAAAAATAACCGTTATCTGATACTGCGGCGTACCACACAGGCGGGCCTGCTCCTGCTATTTAGCGGCACACAGTGGTGGGGATGGAAATTGCTGACAGGCACTTACAGCTCGGCACGTGTTTTTGAGCTTTTCTACTTGTCCGACCCCCATGCCGTGCTGCAGGCAATGGCAGCGGGATTCGTGATGAGCAGTGACGCCCTGATCGGCGCATTGATCATCCTGGCTTTTTACGCCCTGCTGGCGGGCAGGAGCTTTTGCAGTTGGGTGTGCCCCCTCAATATGGTCACTGATCTTGCAAAGTGGACAAGAGGCAAACTTAAGTTGTCAGGTCATGAAAATTTGATAAAAATCAACAGGAAAACACGCTATTGGGTGTTGGGTATCGGTTTGGTGGTTTCATGGTTTGCCGGCATTGCCGCTTTTGAGATCATCAACCCCATCACGATATTTCATCGCGGCATTATCTTCGGCATCGGACTGGGCTGGATGGCAGTTGCGGCAGTGTTTCTGTTCGATGTGCTGGTAGTAGAGCACGGATGGTGTGGTCATTTATGTCCTTTGGGTGCATTTTACACAATAATAAGCCGATTTGCCCTTGTAAAAGTAAGCCATGATACGGAGAAATGCACGCTTTGCATGAAGTGTAAGGATGTGTGCCATGAGGAACAGGTACTTTTTCTAATCGGCGAGGATTCGGGCTACATCAGGGGTGCATGTTCCATTTGTGCCAGGTGCATCGAAGTATGCGATGATGACGCATTGAAATTTTCTGTTTTTAATTATAAAACATAGAAATCCGAAACAATGAACAAGACCTTAATTTGTATGATATCTTTCGCCCTGCTGACGGGCGCCTGCGGAGATGCCAGGAAAAGTGAAGAATCGGCTCAAAACGGGCAAGTCGATTTATCACATGAAATGCTGATGAGTGATGAGTCGCCACTGACGGAGATGCCCGAATATTCAAAACAAAGGCCCGGCGAGAGTGCTACTCTTGACCGCTCATTTGAAAACGCTCCACCGCTGATACCACACCGTGTAAGTGGCTTTCTGCCCATCAAGATCGATGATAACAAATGCCTCTGGTGCCATATGCCTGAAAAAGCCCCTGAGTTCAAAGCCACCCCGCTGCCCGCCACTCATATGACGAGCTACCGCCCTGTCATCATTGAAAAAGACGGCAAATACCTGGTGGACGCCGAAGAGGGTGAAGTCGTCGAAAAGGACCTGGGGAGGTTTAACAGTGCCATGTTCAACTGTTCGCAGTGCCATGTGCCACAGGCGCAGATCACCGTAGAGATACCCAATGTGTTTGATCCGGATTACAGAGGTACCAAAGAAAAATCACGATCAAACCTGAAGAAAAAAATGGGCGAAGGGGTGAAGTAGAGATAAAAGCCTCTTTAAAAAAGCTTGTCCCCTAAATATGAGAAAATGATGATTATGAGGTGTTTAGGGTATATTATGAAAAAAAGACCATTTTCTCATGGAAAAATACTTCTTCGTAGCCTCATGCCCTTCTTCATCGTGCTGATCCTGTGGCTGCCTGTATTTTCACAAAAAGTCATTACACCCCGCGAAGCCATCCATGCTTCCGGCGGCGTTACGGATTTCGTGATCAGGGGTCAGAAGGTGATCATGGCTACCGAAGCAGGCACCATCGAAACGTTTGACATTGCACGAAAATCAAAAAAAGTCATAGCCCGCCTGCCTGAGATCAAAGATTTTATGGGCGATGCGGGGCCTGCCAAAGTCCTCGCCGTTGACCGGCTTGGGGGCAGGCTGCTGGCCGTGTCGATCGGCGAACATGGCTTCAGGAATCTGCTGGTCATTGAAAACGGACAGATGCAGGAGGTTATCAATGCGGGCCATGAGAAAATGATGATTTCCAAAGCACGGTGGATCGATGACGGCAAGGTACTCATCAGCCTGCTCAGCAACGACCTGATCCTTTTTGATATAAAGCAAAAAAACATACTTAAAAAGATCAATATAAGTCCCTATACCTTCTCAGATTTTTGTCTGAATGAGCAAAAAATCATTGTTTTTTCATCAGACGAGAGCGGCGTCATCCATCGGACAGACATCAAAAAGATGGCGGTCACCGGTAATTACACCGGGCTTAATGTCGATAAAATTTTTCAACTCGATTATAAAAACGGTGTGATCCTGACAGGCGGCAAGGACCGCCGTGTGGGGGTAATTAACACGTTGGCGGATGATCAGTATTATTTGCAGAAGGAATTTCACATTTATGCCGTGGGACTCGATAACCAAGGCAAAACAGGTGCCTTTACCGCCAATGAAGAAAATGATATCACGGTGTTTTCGATCAATACAAAAAAGGAGCACACGATACTGAAAGGCCACCGCGGACTGGTGACCCGGATAGTATTTTATGATGAGAAAACGGTCATTTCGGCAGATAATGCCGGTGCTCTAATCATCTGGAAATTACCATGAGAAAATCATTGTTTTTTCATGGTTTTGTTCGAATTGATATGATAAATAAGCAAATTCGCATGTCGTTTATTCTATTTATATAAAATGATTTTTATCCAAATCAGATAATTCATGAACCTGAGCAGCGTAGTTGTACAGACAAGACCCGAGCATCTCGAGGAAGTGATAAAAGCCATTAAGGCATCGCCTGATTGCGAATATCACCTTCACGATGAAAAAGGACGCATTATCATCACCATCGAGGGTGAAGATACGGAAGAGGAGGTAGCCAGGCTGAAGAGAATACAGGCCATCGTTCATGTGATCTCTGCCGAGATGGTCTTCGCCTACAGCGAGGACGAGCTCGAACAGGAGCGCGAAAAGCTCGAAAACACCAAAGACAACATCCCCGACTGGCTCAATGACCCCGACGCCAAACTGCGCGACATCAAATACGGCGGCGATCTGAAGGGAAGGTTTTAGCTGCTTGCAAGTAAAGCCAGGACTAATGAACCTTAAACCCAAAATTCTCAATAGGATTTCGTAATGAGAGCTTAAATACAACTTGTCCCGCCATGGCGGAAAGAAAATCAGCACGTTTGATGAGGAGGCCTGCCGACAGACAGGGCAGGAGCAAATT
>WGED01000335.1 GCA_015492915.1 Cyclobacteriaceae bacterium | reverse complement strand
CCATTATTGAGCATCTCCGTTACAGCTTTGCCTGTGCCGAACGGAACGCGGTCCGAGGGCCGGCAGGAGGGCATCACTTTGGCCGTATTGATATTGTAAACCCCGCCGAGGGGAAAGATCTTTTGCAGAAAATAAAAATCCTCACCCGCTTTCTTTTTATTCATTCCCCCTTGTTTCTGATAAACCGCTGCGGTAACAGTGATGCAGGAGCCGACCGTATGAAAAGCGTATGGGAAACGGGCAAATTTCAAGGCATTTTTATAATAACGAAGATGTAACTCATAATTGATGATGGCTTGTCGCTGTGCGTTGTTTTTCAGTTTTTTGTAGTCATGCTCGAAATAAACCAGGCCAGCATTGGCTTCTGGATGGGTGGTATAAAAATTATGAATCTCGGATAAATAATTGGTGCTGCAGGCACAGTCGGCGTCGAAGCATGCAATAATGCCCTTTTTCTCATGAATGGATTCGAATCGCCTCACCGCTTCGTCCATGCCTATTTTTCGGGCGAGGCCTACCCCTGCTTCTTTATCGGGCAGATCAAATGCACTGATGACATGAAAGGATAAATAAGGTTGTTTATGGATTTGGCGCCATTTTCTTATTTCATTGATTGTCTCTCTGTTTCTCTCTTTCACCTTCCCCGAGGCATTTTTACCGTGATTCACTACAATAATTACTTCAGATCGGCATTTTGGTGGTGTGCAATTATACAGGGAATCCAGAGCGCTTAATACATCCGGTTCGTTATAGCATGGAATTACGACGATAAGCTGTGTGCCGGGTAATGGATTTTCGGCGATTTTGTGATCCTGCCAAGCGTATCGCTTCAGATAGAGCGTGTCCATTGTGTCAGGGGGCCAACCTGTGAATCTGCCATGAGCCGTCCTCCATTAGCTCAAATAACACTCTGTCGTGCAGCCTGTTTGGCCTGCCCTGCCAGAACTCAATTCTGTTGGGTCTTATCCTGTATCCACCCCAATGATCGGGTCGCGGAACTGATTTCGCATGTTTGGTCATTTCCAGAATAAATGCTTTGACAATGACATTGCGCGATTCAATGGGTTGGCTTTGTGGAGAAATGATGGCGCCGATCCGGCTTTTCCAGGGTCTGGTTTGGAAATAGGCGTCTGACTCCTCGGGAGAGGTTTTGCGCACCGTTCCCTCGATACAGACCTGCCGTTCCAGTTCAGCCCAGTAAAAAAGCGCTGCCACGTTGGGATTGTGCTCGATTTGCTGTCCTTTGCGGCTTTGATAATTTGTATAAAAAATGAATTCGCCGTTATCAATACCTTTGAGCAGAACTGTCCGGCTCGATGGCTTATTGTCTTTTGACACCGTAGATACGACCATGGCAGTCGGCTCTTTGCATTCGGACTTAATGGCCTCATCGAGCCAGATGTCGAATTGCTCAACAGGATCTTCCCTGACACTTTTTTTTGTGAGTTTAGTCTTGCTGTACTCCCGCCTGATTTGTGAAATGTCCATCGCAAATTGAAACACAAAAAAACAAAACGGAGTTATAATTTATAAGAAATATAATCTCCGTAACAGGGGGTGAAATTAGCATTAAATAGAATAATATTACATTTTTTATTCAAAATGTTAATACCTTTATTCCGGCTGAAACCTTGGGATTATGCTTTTTTGTCAGGAAGTTAAAATCTTTATTTTGGTAAAACCGTTTTAATTCAGAGATGGAATTATTTAGCTATGCACAAGATAAGATTGAACCCAGGAAAGGGGATCTTTTGATTTCCGAGCCTTTTTTAGCTGACCCGAATTTTGCAAGGACAGTCATTTTGCTCTGTGAGCACAACGAGGACGGCTCTTTCGGATTCGTTTTGAATAAACCGGCAACGCTGAAGCTGAACGAGCTAATCGAGGATGTAGAAAACAGGAATGATATAGTGTATATCGGCGGGCCTGTGCAGCAAAATACATTGCAATTCATACATCGCCATGAAAGTTTGATCGAAGGCGGTGTGGAAATAAAGGACGGTGTTTTCTGGGGCGGGAATTTTGAGCAGATGCTGGCGATGATTGACGGAAATCTGATTCCTCCTGAGGAGATCAAGTTTTTTGTTGGCTACTCAGGATGGGCAGCGGGACAGTTGAAAGGAGAACTTGAATTGAACTCGTGGATTATATCGAGAGATGTTAGTATTGATCAGATATTCAATACCAACGTCGAAACATTATGGAAAGAAGTATTGAGAACTATGGGCGGGAAATATAAGATCATTGCCAATTTTCCCGTTGATCCGAGGTTAAACTAACCTTTACAAAATCGTTATGCTATGGATAATAAGGACATCGAAAAGAATCAGTTAAATGATGGAACATTAAAGGAGGAAGAGCACCATCCCTCAGAAAATCAGTGTCAACCTGAAACGACCGCTGAACAGCCTGAGGCAAAGGATATTGAGTCTGATTTAAATAAGAATATAACCTCAGAGGCAGTTGAGGGGCAACAAGCTGATACAACTGAGGAAAAAACCGATGAAAACTCTGAGGAAACTACCTCCTCAGGAGAACAAAGTGAAGAAGCTGAAGAAGAAGTACAAATTGAATCCGTTAAACCTGATGAGCCCGCTCCGGCAGACCTTGCCAATCAGCCCGTAGAAACTACCGACCAGCCACAGGGTGCCACATCAGACGAATCTGAAAAAGAAATAGCCCCATCCTCATCTACTGACGACCAACCGGAAGAATCGGGCAAAACACAAACTACAGAAATTTCATCGGAAAACGTTGAGGTTGGGGAGCATACCGGATCCGATGAAAAACCGGTGGAAGAGGTGAAAAGCGAAGAGCAGGAGGGGGAAAAGCCGGAAGAGGAGGAAGAGCATGAGGAAGCACAACTCGATTATTCGCACTATTCCAAAAAGCAACTGGTGCAGGTGTTGCAGAGTATGCTCAAACAGGATGATTTTTCCAAAGCAGGCCGCATTCTGAAGGAAGTAAAGAAAGCCTATGACGAACTGGTAAATTCCGAGAGGAAGGAGGCGTATAACCGCTATATCGATGAAGGCGGAGAACCGGATGGTTTTGAGTACAGGCAGGATGAACTGGATATCAGTTTTCATGAACTTTTCGGTAAGGTAAAGGAGAAAAAAGACACATTTTTCAATAGCCTTGAACGCCAGAAAGAGCAGAATCTCAAGCTTAAAAATGAGATTCTGGAAAAGCTGCGGGAGTTGGTGGATGCAGAAGAGACAGATGTGAGTATCAAAAAGCTCAAAGACCTGCAGCAACGGTGGAAAGAAGTAGGACCTATTCCGCCATCTCAGGCCAAGAGCCTCTGGGCCAATTATAATGCGTTGATTGACAGGTTTTATGACAAACGGAGCATTTATTTTGAGCTGAAAGAGCTGGACAGGAAGAAAAATCTTGAGGAGAAACTGAAGCTGTGCGAAAAGGCCGAGCAACTGATCGATGAAGAAAATATTCACAAAGCCATAAAGCAGCTCAATGAACTACATGAGGATTTCAAACATATCGGCCCGGTGCCGAAAGAGGAGCAGGAAGCTGTGTGGCAACGATTTAAAGCTGCCTCAGACCGGATTTATCTGCGGAGGAAAGAGTATTTCGAAAAATTAAAACAAGAACTCAAACTTAACCAGGCAGCTAAGGAAGCGCTTGTCGAAAAAGTCGCTCCTTTTGCGGAGTTTAATTCTGATAAAATTTCTGACTGGAATGCCAAAACAAAAGAGATCCTTGCAATCCAGAAAGAGTGGGAGTCCATAGGTAGTTTGCCTAAGGACAAGGCGAAGAGTATTAACAAGCAGTTCTGGACGACATTCAAAACATTTTTCAACCATAAGGGAAAATTTTTCAAAAAGCTTGAAGAAGAGCGCAAGGAAAACATGAAACGCAAACAAGAGCTTATTGAAAAAGCAGAAGCGCTCAAGGACAGTGATGATTTCAGGAATACTGCCGAGGAGCTGAAAAAGCTGCAAAGGCAATGGAAGGAGATCGGACCGGTACCTGAAAAATTCAGGAATGAAATATACATGAAATTCAAAAAAGCCTGTGACCATTTCTTTGAGCGTAAGCGAGCCAACAGCGGACAGATTGAAAAGGAATATGTCGAAAACCTTAAAAAGAAAGAACAACTCTGTGAAGAGCTGGAACAGATGAGCAGTTCGGGCAAGGTCGACATGAAAAGAATCGACGAGATTATGGTCGACTGGAATGAGATTGGTTTTGTACCCAAAGCCAATATCCGCTCTATTCAGAAGCGCTATATGGATGCGAT
>WGED01000334.1 GCA_015492915.1 Cyclobacteriaceae bacterium | reverse complement strand
TAATACCGCTGATAATGAAATGATCCAACTACACGATGGAAATATATACAAGCACCCCTTACCAGAAGTCGTGAATATTCCGACTTATCTTGAATTGCACGGGCACCATTTCATCGGGAGTTCCCAACCCAGTCAATTAGAATTATCACAATTTATTGGTCAGAATTATAATAATTTGAAAAGTATTCTATACCACCTTCGGGCCATTGAACCAGGAAAACCCTACCGACTTCCAGGTATGATCACTCCCATACAAAGCCAAATATTAAAACGCTTAAATGGAATTGGGTTTATTCATTATGACGATCCAAAAGCACAAATTATTTGTAAACAAACAGAAAATGTTCAATTCATTAAAGGGGGGTGGTTAGAGGAATTTGTATTTCAACAGCTTCAATGTATGAATCCACATGATATACGATTAAACGTAAAGGTTAGCTGGAAAAACAAAGGCTCGGAAAAAAGAGAAACTAAAAATGAATTTGACATTATGCTGATTCGTAAAAATCAACTTTTTATTTTCGAGTGCAAGTCCGGGAAAAAAGCTATGGATGATATTCATCGCTTAGAAGCACTACGTGAAATAGTTGGAGGAACATATGGCATAGCATACTATTTGATTGTCGGTTCTGTCAGTAAACCAATCCTCGAGCGAATAAAAGATTTTAAAGAAATACGAGTAATTACAGAAAAAGATTTACAATGTGTTAATCAACTTGTTTTTATCTGATGTCTCTACATAATTCTGATGTCTCTACATAAATTATATATTTTCGATCCTTATCAGGAGATGCTTTGGGTTTTACGCATAGGTTAATATAGGTTGAGTGAAATTATGTTATTCGATTTTTTATTAATCGCCCTTTACCCCTAACGCTTCCGTAGAGATGGAAGGGCTGTAGATCACCACTAAGAATTGGACTTTAATAAAACAATAATTGAGCTTAGATAAAAAATGGTTTTATTAACATTTCTAGGTACTGGTTCAAATTATACAGGACTTTACGAGCTGGCCAAATACCAGTGGTATGAGCATCAGCCGATTAAAACACGTTGGATCGCAGAAGCCTGTATAGAAATTTTTGATATAAAAGAGGCCTATATTATCGCCACCCAAAAAGCTCAGGACTTGACGTGGCCTAATCTCAAAGCCGCCATTCAAAACAAGTGTGATCTTCACCTTATTCCCATCAAAGTAGGAAAATCAGAGGCGGAGTTATGGGATATTTTTGAATTAATTCTTGATCCAATTCCAGAAGGGGCCGAGCTAATTATTGACGTTACCCATGGATTTCGATCACAGCCACTGATGGCGCTCGCTATAGCGATATATCTCCGGATTGTAAAAGGAATTGTTGTGCGCCATATCGTATACGGCGCATGGGAAGCCAAAGATAAAAATAGTGACATCACACCTATATTTGCCTTGGACGCATTTTTAGAATTGATTGATTGGACATTCGCCATCAGTACTATGAGCAATAGCGGTGATGCCGCAGGTTTAAAGCAAATCTTGCAGGAAACCCAAAAGAGATATTACGTAGAGCGAAGTTCAAAATATCAAAATTCTGATCTGCCAAGAAAGTTAGTTTCCCTCGCAGGCTCTTTATATCAGGTTTCGCAGGCATTACAACTACTCAGACCGGGAGAAACAGGTAAACAGGTTAGAATTGCCTTGAAATTGCTTCAAGAAAGCAGGCAAGAGCTACAAAAGTTCGCTAAACCATTCTCACCGCTCGTGGATCGCATTGAGGTTGAGTTAAAGCCTCTCGATTATGGAGAGGTCACGACATCAAAGTCGATATTAAAGGCTCAACTATCCATGATTGATTGGTTTCTGAGTAAGAAAAAATTTAGCCATGCGATCACTCTGGCGCGAGAATGGGGGGTAAACTATTTTGCAGTGCTTCGTGGATTGAATCCAGCAGTTAATCGTCATCGAAAATTGGCAGAAAAATGGCTAAACCAATTGATTTATGAACATGGAGAATCTGATTATCAAGGAATTTTGAGCCGAGAATTTGCAAATTTGTTTCGAGAAATTCAGAATTATCGGAATGAAATTAATCATGCCAATGATGAACAGCCCGCAAATAAACTGGCTAAAAATATTGAAAAAGTCTGCCAGAAATTATTGGAAAATTCAAAGAATTTAATGAACCAATTGTAAAACAAGTTAGCACACCACAATTTGGTTTTAATTTAATTAAAGAAATGTTCTCTTTAATATAGGCGAGAGCAAATTTCGTTTTTATGGAATAGTTTAATGTAATTATATCGGGTTTCACGGGAAAATTACCATGCACCTCCTCAACTTCGCGCATCCGCTGACGGAAGAGCAAAGGCAGAAAATCGAAACGCTTTTGGGACGGCCACTGCAGAGCGTCCACTACATCCCGGTGCAGATTGATACACAGGGGGATTTTGTAGCGCAAATTCAAGAACTCATCCAAACGATCGATCTTTCGCCACAAGAATGGCAGAATCTGCCCATTCTAATCAATCCGCCGAGTCTGAATTTTGCTACCGCCGTGCTCCTGGCCGAGCTGCATGGCCGGATGGGATATTTTCCGCCCATCGTGCGGCTGAGACCGGTGTCCGGCTCCATCCCTCCGAAGTTTGAAGTGGCCGAAATCATTAATTTGCAAGAACTTCGAGAAAAGGCAAGGCGTCAACGAATTTAACTCCCAATTACACCGTGAATCGAACCTCGGAGGAATTTTGATGCGATTGCGATTGTCGATGATTCCGCTGAATCCCCATACCGCCGTACCCATTAATTACAATTATCCGCTTTCGGCAGCCATTTATAAAATTCTCAGTCAGGCGGCTCCCGATTACGCTGCCTGGCTGCATGATCACGGCTATGTGGGGGTTACCGAGCGACGCATGAAACTGTTTACCTTTTCACGTTTGAATATTCCCAGCGTCCGCCGGGTGGAACAAACCCTGGTGGCCGGCGATGACCGGCCCTGGCTGCTGCACATTGCCAGCCCGATGGAAGAGGAGTTCGTACAAAATTTTGTGCTGGGCCTGTTCGAAAGCCAGAAATTGGAAATCGGGGGGCCCGGAGCGGTGGGCCGGTTTCTGATTGAGAGCGTTGAGGCCATTCCGGAACCTTCGTTTCGGGAAGAGATGAAAGGAAAAACCCTATCCCCCATTGTGGTTTCGACCATGCGGGAGTATCAGGGAAAACTGCAGCCGTATTATTACCGCCCGACCGATCCGGAACTGCCCGGGGCGGTTCGGCAGAATTTGATGGCAAAATATGAGCTCGTCACCGGACGCGCCTGCCCGAAACCCGATCTACACATCGAATTGGATATGCAGTATTACCAGCGAAAACACGGCAAAGTGACGCGACTGCTCCGCATCAAAGAAGGTACTCCGGAGGAAACCCACATCAAAGCGTTTGAAATGCCGTTCGTCTTGCGAGGCAATCCCGAGCTCATGCGCATTGCCTGGGAATGTGGCATCGGAGATAAAAATTCGCTGGGTTTGGGAATGGTGGAATTGTGGTGAAAACCGAGAGACAGTGGGCAGGGGGAGATGATCTTTTGTATCGTTTAAAGGCGGCGCAGGAGAAAGAGAAATATTAAGATAATTTCATTATCAG
>WGED01000333.1 GCA_015492915.1 Cyclobacteriaceae bacterium | reverse complement strand
TTATCGTACTATCTGGCTTCACCCCTCCGACCCAACGGTGGTGCAAATCATCGATCAGCGCACATTGCCTTTTAGCTTTGAAATCGAGAATATTTCAAATTGGCAGATGATGGCAACAGCCATCAAAGAGATGCATTTGAGAGGCGCAGGGTTGATAGGTGCTGCCGCAGGCTACGGGATGTATCTTGCCACGCTGGATGCAGGAGAAAAGACCTTCATGAAATATCTTCAATATGTCGCTGACGAACTGAAGAGTACCAGACCGACAGCCGTCAACCTTGCAAGGGCGGTTGACATTCAGATAGAAAACCTGAATAAATGTTCGGATAAAGAAGGATGTATTACCACATCACGGAAAACTGCACAATTGATCGCTGATGAGGATGTCCTGATGTGCCGGAAAATAGGACAAAATGGCCTGAAACTCATAGAAAAGATCAGCAAGCGAAAAAACGGCAATACGGTTAATATACTGACACATTGTAATGCAGGTTGGCTGGCCTTTGTGGATTACGGTTCGGCCACCGCACCCGTTTACGCGGCGCATGATGCGGGCATCGCAGTCCATGTGTGGGTTGACGAGACACGGCCGCGAAACCAGGGCGCCCGCCTCACGGCCTGGGAACTGCTGCAGCATGGCGTGCCCCATACGGTGATACCGGACAATGCCGGTGGCCATCTGATGCAGCACGGCATAGTCGATATCGTGATCACCGGCGCCGACAGGGTGACGGCAGCCGGCGATGCAGCTAACAAAATCGGCACTTATCTCAAAGCCCTCGCGGCGAAAGACAATGACATCCCTTTTTATGTGGCACTACCATCATCGACCTTCGATTGGGAAATAGACAATGGTGTGGATGAAATACCCATCGAACAGCGGGACGTGAGAGAAGTCAAGTATATTTCCGGTTTTGACGGGAGCGGTGAGCGCGAAGTGCTCATTATGCCGGAAGGAAGCCCTGTCGCCAACTACGGATTCGACGTCACCCCCGCCGGGCTGATCACGGGGCTGATCACGGAAAAGGGTGTGTGCCGCGCTACAAAACAAGATATCGCCGCACTGTTCGGCAGGTAATGCCATGAAATTCGGGGTATTTTCATGGTTTTTCAGACAGGCGTTCCCTGTGCATCCCTCAGCTTGATCAGCATGGCATAGATCATTACAGACTCGCCCAGCATTTCAAAGCTTTCTTCCAGCGTTATTTCAATGATGTTGGCTGTGGTCAATGTTTCCACACCTGTGTATGAAGTAATATGCATAAAATAGCCGGCAGCCTCGATAAACACACCTCCGGCAATAAACAGTCCCGCGCCTGTGATCATAGCCTTTCTTCCGGTTTCTTCTTCTAGGAAAGCAATTAAAGCGTTTTTATACAGCAAAAAGACAATCAGCAAAATAATGGGATACAGAATTATCCAATAGCCCTGGTGGCCAGGAAAGAAGCTGAAATCTGTGATTTTTCTGAAAAAAGCCCCGATGCCTTCATGGATTCCCGCAGCCTCGTCGGCAGACAAAAAGATAAAGACTGCGGTAGTTATGCGGTAGAATGTTTTTAGCGAACGGTTAGTGTGTATGG
Organism: Cyclobacteriaceae bacterium; assembly: GCA_015492915.1. Classification (GTDB taxonomy): domain Bacteria; phylum Bacteroidota; class Bacteroidia; order Cytophagales; family Cyclobacteriaceae; genus JAAUQL01. Next base: position 1,364 of record WGED01000333.1, on the reverse strand, counting down.
AATTTGAATATAAATAGGAAAGCATGGCGATCAGCAGTAACTGAGCGCCTGAAAACCAGGCGGGTATTGTCCCTTCCTTATCGAGATCGAACCACCGGGTAAGGGTATAGGACTCTGATTCGAGTATATGAACGATAAGCAGGTACAGGCATGAGAACGCGATGTTTACAGCTATCAGCCATATCAGCGCTTTTTTTGCATCGATTTTCCCCATCATGATCATGTTTTTTAATTAAAAAAATTGAACGGGGTAAATTAAAAGTTTAGCAGTTTAGTAAGATAATTACCTGTGTTGCGGCTGATGAAAGTGTTTATCTGTACCAATAAATTTAGAAAATGAAATCTGCATTTGAAAATGAAATTCTGCAAAACCCATGAAATTCAGGTAATTTTACGGTCAGTTTAGCTCCTCGGATGTTGCCAGGGCGATCACACGCCCTTCGCTGCCGACCGCATTGTAAAAATGATAAACGACACCTTTCCATTTGACCACCCATGGTTTATGGGCATATTTCCGGTCATACGGCCCGGATGGGGCGACCAGGTCGGGGCCGTTCCATTCCGTCCAGTGTATCAGGTCGTAGGAGCAGGCGAACCGTTCCGTGGCTGTGGCGCTGCCGTGCCAGAAAGCCCCGAAGTAGAACATCACATACACATCGCCGATCTTCGTTATCTGCGCATCTCCGCAGATCGTGCCCTTTCTAAACCTTGAAATAACCGGCATTTTTCCATAGCGTTTCCAGCGGATCAAATCGCGGGACACCGCCATGCCGATGCTCTCGTACCGCGCCGTATCGCCTTTGGCATTGTAATACATCACAAAGGGATATCCCGTGTGCTTTTTGCGGTCATGTATCACCGTACTTTTGTAAATGGTGAAATTCTCAAACCACCTCGCATCGGGATCATCGGGCGAAAGTACCGGTTTCTCAAGCCGTTGCCATTCCTGTGCTAGGCCGGTGTCGTCTGTCCGGGCCATGCCGACGCTCAGTTTCCCCGCCTCGTACCCCTGCTTCCCGCCGCCTAGATAAGACATCCAGAAATGGTTTTGAAATGGCTCCGGTTCATAACTGCCGCCCCACTCGATATCGATCAGCGAGACATAACCTGCTTTTTGCCGCGAATCCCATGTGTCTTCGGTAAAGGAAAGTATCCTGCCCCTGGTTTCCCAGTGCAGCATGTCGTCACTCTCCGCCAGCCAGGTCTCATAGCCACGGCCGTCAAAAACGATGTAGGTCATAAACCATTTCCCGCCATGCCTGAACACCGTCGGGCTGTCCACCATTTTCGTGCTGTCTTCATGCTTAAGCACAATACCGAATTTATATGGCGTTCTGATTTCATTATATATCTGCTTCATTACC
>WGED01000332.1 GCA_015492915.1 Cyclobacteriaceae bacterium | reverse complement strand
CGCCCCAAAGATGGCATCACCACGTACTCCAGGCCTAACTCCAACGCATCATCAATGATTTTATCTATCCTTTCATTCGAGACCCCCGTGTGGGAACTCTTTACTGTCATGCCAAGATCACCAGTGATCTTTTTAAATTCTTCAGGGGATTTCCCATAGAACTTGCCATTACCGTAGCCGGCAAGCTCGAGATTTTTATAACCGATAGCGGCTACTTTTTTAAGTGTACCGACCAGGTCCTTTTTAATGTCCTCCCGCACCGTATACAATTGAAGACCGATCGCTTTTCCGCCCGAAGCTTTAAGCTTATTGAAGGGTAAAAATGTCGTTCCGGCCAGAAGAGATGTTGATTTGATAAAGTCTCTGCGTTTCATTATGGACGAAATTTTATCTTAATTATCAATACATGAAAAAAATGCAAAAAACATGTGCAATTTAGTATTTTGACACTCAGATAAAAGATTTTTAATCATTATTCACACACAGGGAAATAAAGTGCTAAAGCCACCGAAAGGACGGATTTTTTTAGTCCGTATGCAGATTGTTTTATTTTTTCTATATTTTGCGTAAAGAATACAGACAGCTATATACCACATGGGGATTAAATTGACTTTTAACATATTAATGCGGCTCTATATTTTTTATACATATACTTTAAGGAACACATAAAATCTTAACAGAAATGGCAGAAAAAAAACAAAATATCGGGCTGGTGATTACCATCGCCGCCATTGCCTCTACAGGAGGTTTACTCTTTGGGTTTGACACCGGAGTGATATCGGGTGCATTACCGTTTCTCAGGCAAAGCTGGGGACTCACCACCGGACAGCAGGAACTTGTCACTACAGCGGTACTGGTTGGTGCCGTGCTGGGAGCATTGAGTTCCGGGCGTATTACAGATATTGTCGGGAGAAAAAAGGTCATTATTGTCACATCACTGATTTTTGCTGCAGGTTCAATCCTGACCGGCGCCGCACCATCGATGTGGTTTCTGGTTTTCAGCAGGATATTACTGGGTGTAGCCATCGGGATTTCATCTTTTGCCGTCCCGCTGTACATTTCGGAGATCTCACCCACCAGAGTTCGCGGCGCCATGGTATCGTCATTCCAGCTAATGATCACAATCGGTATTGTCGCCTCTTATTTCAGCGACCTGGCATTTGCGGATGAATCCAATCCTTTCTCCTGGAGATGGATGTTTTATGTAGGCGTATTCCCTGCTATCATCCTGTTGGTTGGCATGCTCTTCCTGCCTGAGACACCGAGATTCCTCTTTGCCAAAGGCAAGGAAGAAGAAGGTCGCAGGGTGTTGGAAAAAGTAGAAGACCCTGCTCTCGTCGAAGCGGCAATCAAAAAGATCAAAGATGAAATCGCGCTGGAGCAGGAGTCTGTCGGATTTAGTGAGCTGTTCAGTAAAACCTGGCGTACGCCGCTGATGATCGCCATCGGAATCATGTTCGTACAACAGTTTGTCGGTATCAACACGGTGATCTATTATGCGCCGACACTCTTCATCATTGCAGGATTTGAGGGGGCCCGCGCTGCTATTGCTGCCACGGTGAGCGTGGGAGTGGTGAATGTGCTGGCAACTGTAGTGGCCATGTTTATGATCGATAAGCTCGGGCGACGAAAACTGTACTTTATCGGCCTGGTGGGCATTATGATTTCACTTACCGCACTGGGTATCTTTTTCTTTATGAAAGACAGTCTCGGCGAAAATCTGCGTTTCGTTATTGTTGGTACCGTGCTTATCTATATCGTTTTTTTCGCTATCAGCCTCGGACCGCTGGGTTGGCTCATCATTTCGGAAATTTTCCCGTTAAAGATCCGCGGCGTCGGCATGAGTGTCGGAGCACTCTCTAACTGGTTCTTCAACGGTATCGTAGCATTCACCTTCCTGAAGCTTGCCTGGCTGTTTACAGGTGATGGCATGGAAATAACCAACAAGGCAGTCGTGGATGGAAAGGAGGTGATAACGACCGATCCCAACCCGGCTGGTGCCTTCCTGCTCTATGCCGCCATAGCCGTGCTGGGCATTATCTGGGGACTGAAATATATCCCGGAAACCAAGGGCGTTTCACTGGAGGAGATCGAAGAGCACTGGAGAGCAGGCAAAACGCCCAATGAACTTTAGAAAATAATCATTTCTTTATAAAAAAGGCTGCCTCTTATCGAGACAGCCTTTTTTTAATTATGGCTATGTAAAAAAAAAGCATTCCATTAATCATGCCGATTGAACGTATTTATACCTGTCGTAACATTTGATTTCATATGATTTCGTATCACTCTTTTCATTGAATACCTCAAATATGAAATCTTTACTCCAGTACAGAGAAACGATCAGATTGCCTTTTACAATTCGATGAATAAGTATGGCTGTTTTGTTCAGGTAATCCAGTTGATTCTTAGGTGTGAGTTCGGCAAATTTCGATATGGTCATTTCAACCTCCTTTTTAAATGTGAACAAGAATAATTTGTAGTTGCAGGAGTATATACTATTGTATCAAAAAATGTAATCCTTGATAATTTATATTTTTTCTTTAAATATTCAATAAAGCTTACATCTGTCCCCGATCATGAAAAAATCACCATTTTTCCAATCAGGAATCCGGCAGGATGATTTATGCAGGAAAAGAATCGTTTGATTCATATTCCGTCCTCAGAACCTCCATTCCGAAACTTTCGAAAAAATCATCATTTTCTCATGAGATTGATACATTTTCAATGAACTTTTATCAACTTTAGCGATGAAATCATTATCAGAAATCAACACTTAAAACCAGCCCGATATGTCTGACAATAAATTGAACTGTATAGGCGTCATGACCAGCGGTGGTGATGCGCCCGGAATGAATGCCGCCGTCAGGGCAGTGGTCAAAACCGCCTTGTTTTATGATATCGATGTCTATGCCATTTACCACGGATATCAGGGGATGCTTGAAGGAGGAGACAAAATAAAAAAGATGGAATGGGGCTCTGTGGGTGGCATTCTACATAAAGGAGGCACCATCATTGGCACTGCGCGATGTAAAGAATTTCGTGAAAGAGAAGGAAGACTGCAGGCTGCTAAAAATCTTATAGAAAAACATATCGACAATCTCGTGGTGATCGGTGGCGACGGAAGCCTGACAGGCGCCAACCTTTTCAGTGAAGAATGGCCCTCACTCGTGGAAGAACTGCTGAAAAATGATGAAATCACCAAAGAGCAGGCATTCATGCACCCGAGGCTCAATATTGTCGGCCTCGTCGGGTCGATCGACAATGACCTGACAGGTACCGATATGACCATCGGTGCCGATACCGCCCTGAGGAGAATCTCGGAAGCCCTCGATGCCATCAGTAGTACCGCGGCGAGCCATCAGCGCACCTTTGTGGTGGAAGTGATGGGCCGGAATTGCGGCTACCTGGCACTTGTCAGTGCATTATCTTCCGGGGCCGATTACGTGTTCATTCCCGAATATCCGCCCGAACAGGATGACTGGGCACAGGCACTTTGCAATAAAATCACTGAAAATAAAAAAGCCGGAAAGCAGAAGAGCCTCATCATCATAGCAGAAGGAGCAATAGACAAGCATGGCAATCCAATCAAAAGTTTCGAGGTGGTCGAGGAGCTTAAAAACCGTATTCATGAGGATGCGCGCCTCACTATTCTGGGGCATGTGCAGCGGGGTGGCTCGCCGACAGCTTTCGACAGGTATATGAGCACTGTACTCGGATATGCTGCCGTGCGGCATCTTATTGATAATCCCGACGACGCTGAGTCCGTGATCATTGCGCTTCAGAAAAATCGTGTAAAAGCCATACCCCTGATGGAGAGCATCAGAAAAAATCAGATGATCCCCCAAATCATTTCCGAAAGAAAATTCAATGAAGCGATTGAGATGCGCGGCGGAAGTTTTAAAAATTCACTCGATACTTTCAGGACGCTGAGCCGTGCAAAGCCCAACAAAGACGCAGGGCCAAAATCACTCAATATTCTTGTTATGAATGCCGGAACACTGGCGCCAGGCATGAACAATGCCGTGCGTACAGCGGTGAAAACGGGCATTGACAAGGGGCACAAGATATTTGGCGTTTACAACGGTTTCAAAGGCCTGATCAGCGATGACATCACTCCGCTGGGCTGGATGGACGTGGAAGACTGGACTTCGACAGGAGGCGCTGAGCTGGGCACCAACAGGAAAATTCCCGATAACCGGGATTTTTATGAGATTTCAAAGAACCTTGAAAAACGCAATATCCACGGACTGATCATTATCGGAGGTTTCGTCGGCTATGCCGGTGCGTACAGACTGCTGGATAAACGGAATGAATTTCCCGCTTTTGACATGCCTATCGTATGTATTCCGGCCACCATCAACAACAATCTGCCGGGCACGGTTTTCAGCATCGGGGCCGATACCGCGCTCAACAGCATCATCGAGGCGGTGGACAAAATCAAGGAGTCGGCCGTAGCCAATCAGCGTGTATTTGTCGTGGAAGTGATGGGATGCTATTGCGGCTTCCTCGCCATGCTGAGCGGTCTGGCGACAGGAGCCGAAAGGGTATATGTTCATGAAAAGGGCATTACCCTTCACGACCTTCAGGATGATGTGCATTTATTCAAAAATGCATTTATGGAAGGTCGCCGTATGGGGCTTGTGGTCAAAAGTGAGTATGCCAATAAGATTTACACCACCCCGTTTATCAGTGCACTGTATGAAGAAGACGGCGGGGAGGTTTTCGATGTGCGGCAATCTATCCTCGGGCACATACAACAGGGCGGCAACCCGAGCCCTTTCGACAGATCACTGGCCACCCGCATGGCAACACTCGGCGTCGACCATTTGCTGAAATTGATATCGGATGGCACAAAAGACGTAGTAAGCATCGGGCTGCACGGCGGAGAGTTTGAAATATTCAACATCCTCGACCTGGAACGAAAAATGGACGTCAAATTTGAACGGCCCAAAGAGCAATGGTGGCTCGCACTTGAGGAGATCGTCAACCTGTTTGGCAAATCATCTCATTCTAAAGACCAATAAAGAAAATTACGAGAGCATATGACAATTCGGGTATTATTAATCACTTTGTTCATGCTGTCCGGTTGCACGGTAAAACAGGAAGATAAGGCAATGGAAAATAAGCAAATTATTCATGAATTTTCATTGAAGGATTTTTATGGCGACAATAAAATGCTTCACCTGAAAGTTGACAGCCTATTCGCCGGGCTCACTGAAGAAGTACGCATCGCCCAGATGATCATTACTTCGGCAGGAGAAAACGGGAAACCTGCAAAAAGCGTCGAACAACTACTTCAGGACAAAATAATCGGCGGTATAGTCATGCTGAAGGGTGAAAAGGATTCTTTTACAAGGCTTACAAGCCGCTTCGATTCTCTTGCGCGTGAATCAGGCCTGCTGCCGCTCCTATTTAGTGCCGACGCCGAGCCAAGTCTTTTCAATCTAAAAATTAGGAATGTCCCCATAGTGCCTAAAACTATTGAGCTGGCATCTGCGCAGGAATGCAAATCAGTGGCAAAGCTGATAACAGGCGAACTCCGTACCATGGGAATCAGGCATAATTTTGCCCCTGTCGTGGACATAAGCCCCTCCAACGAGGCCATCACCAACCGAACCTTCGGCAACGACAGTGCAAGGGTGGTAAGCCTGGCAGGCGTTTTCATTGCAGCGACTCAGGCTGAAGAAGTGGCGGCAACGGCTAAACACTTTCCCGGCCACGGGCTAGTGAAAGGTGATACCCACAAGCAACTGGTTTACATTGACGGGGCTATGGAAGAAGTGCGAAATTATATCCCTTTGATTGAAGGAGGGGTGATAAGCATCATGATTGGTCACATTGCGGTGCGCAATAACGGGCTTTACGACACTGATGGTCTGCCCGCAAGCTGTTCGCGAAACATCGTGAACGGCCTGCTCAAAGACAGCCTTGATTTTAAAGGAATTATCATCACGGATGCCATGAACATGGGCGCCGTGCAAAAAACAGAAAATGCTTCCCTCAAAGCTGTAGAAGCCGGTTGTGATATGATACTCATGGAACCGGATGAGAAGAAGCTTCATAGCCTCATTCTGGAGAAATACAGATCTGACAATCAGTTTCACAAACAGGTGGATGCCTCTGTCAGGAAAATCATTCGCCTGAAAATATGCCTAAATCTCATATGATTTTCCCCGGCTTGCAGTGTCCTTCCGCATGAGATGATGGCCTCTTTGTCGAAAAAGGGGATCATTTTAACAAAAATCCATAGGGAAAAGCTATTTTTGCAAACTTTAATTTTTATTAACCTTATTTATTCGATTATGAAAAATATTGCCCTGATAGCTATCATCGCCATCAGCGCGTTGTATGGCTGCAATCCGAGCAAGGAAAAAGATGGTGAGGCTTTTGAGATCACTGCTGAAATTAAAGGTGTGGAAGAAAACACCCCTATCT
>WGED01000331.1 GCA_015492915.1 Cyclobacteriaceae bacterium | reverse complement strand
ATTAAAAGAGAATGTCGTTTTAATGCTTATAGGTGATGGATTTGAGTTAGACAATATTAAAAAATTAGTAAAAAAATCCCCCTTTAGTAAAGACATAAAAATTTTGGGAAGAATTCCACATGAATTAATTCAAGAATATTATTCGTTAATTGATATTATGGTTTTCCCAAGGCGAAAATTACGACTAACTGAACTTGTTTGTCCTCTTAAGCCGTTGGAAGCAATGGCAATGCAAAAAGCCGTTATCGGTAGCAATGTTGGAGGCATTAAAGAATTTATTGTTCATGAACGAAATGGCCTTTTATTTGAAGCAGGTAATATTCAGCATTTAGTTCAACAATTGCTTTTGATAATTGAAAACGAGGAATTTCGAAACAAGCTTAAAGTACAAGCAAGAAAAGATGTAATAGAGCGATTTTGCTGGTCGGTGGTAGTCAAAAAATATCTAAAAATTTATGAACACGCATTAGCTAATAATAGCAATCATTAACCATGTGCGGCATTTGCGGTAAAATATACACGGATTCCAACCAGCAGGTAGAGCCGGAATTGGTTAAAAAAATGGCAGATGCTCTTGTCCATCGAGGGCCGGATGCCGAGGGATATTATATCCAAAATCATGTTGGACTCGGGCACCGTCGGCTAAAAATTATTGATCTTGAAGGCGGTGTACAGCCTATGCAAAACGAAGATGGCAGTGTGGTGGTTTCCTACAATGGGGAAATCTATAATTTTGAAGAACTTCGGCGGTTGCTCCAGAAAAAAGGACACCAGTTCCGTACTCGTTCAGATACCGAAGTGATTGTGCATGGTTATGAAGAATGGGGAACGGGAGTGCTGGATTACTTGCGTGGGATGTTTGCCTTTGCGATTTGGGATCATCGTTTGAACCGCCTATTTCTGGCAAGAGATCGAGCGGGTAAAAAGCCGCTATATTATTTTGGGGATGGCGAGAAAATTTTATTCGCGTCTGAATTAAAAGCAATCCTGACGGACAGTACCGTTCCTCGAAATCTTAATTTGGAAGCCGTGGATGCTTATTTTTCTTTGGGCTACATCCCGAGTCCGGTTACCGTGTTTCAAAACATTTATAAGCTGGAACCCGGCACATTCCTGATTTGGCAAAATGGTGAAATCCGCCATCAGCGATACTGGCAGGTTCAATTTTCGGGGAACGGTCATTATAATGAACATGAAGCCAAAGAAAGATTGCAGCACCTGCTGTATGAAGCGACACAAATCCGGCTGATCAGCGATGTGCCGCTTGGCGCCTTTCTTAGCGGAGGATTGGATTCCAGCGCCGTGGTGGCCCTGATGAGCCTGATTAAAAAAGAGCCCGTGCTGGCTAACTCTATCGGTTTTGAATACGAGGCGTATGATGAAACGCCATTCGGAAGGCAGGTAGCCAAGCATTGTAAGGCCGAATTGTTTGAATATATTGTCAATCCGGATCTGGAAGAAATTTTACCCAAACTGGTCTATCATTTTGACGAACCGTTTGCGGATTCTTCGGCCTTGCCGACGTATTATGTTTCAAAAATGGCACGTCAGAATGTAACGGTCGCTCTATCCGGTGACGGAGGGGATGAAAACTTCGCCGGCTATACCAGAAGGTATGCATTTGAGAAATTGGAAAACTATTGGCGAGACCGATTACCCGACAGTGTCCGGAAGTGGGTTATTCGGCCGATTGCTAAAATTTATCCAAAGGCAGATTGGCTGCCAAGGCCGTTACGCGCAAGGACATTCCTGACCAATATTAGCAGTGATCCGGCCAACGCCTACTTTAACAGCCTTTCCATTATGCCCACTTCCATAAAGCGAAAACTACTCAAGAAAGAATTTTCAAGACATATAAAAGAAGATTTGGCATTAAACTTATTTAAAAAGCTGTATATGCTAAGTAACACACAAGACCCGGTGAGCCGGGCTCAATTTATCGATATTTATACCTTCTTAGCGGAAGATGTTCTTGTGAAGGTGGATCGAATGAGTATGGCGAACAGTCTCGAGGTGCGATCGCCATTGCTGGATCAGAAATTAGTTGAATTTGCCGCCTCTTTGCCCTCACAAGCAAAGTTACACCGGGGAATTTCCAAGTATATTTTTAAAAAAGCAATGGAAGATTATTTACCTTCCAATATAATCTATCGTAAAAAACATGGTTTTGAAATTCCGGCAGCTGAATGGTTCCGAAAAGAGTTACGTTCTTTTGCTTCCGACATCTTGTTTTCTCGAGATGTTGGAAGCGATATCATTGACCAGAACTATCTCAATAAACTTTGGAACGCCCATCTGAGGGGAACCGCAAATCATGCCTATAGTCTATGGGCGGTGTTGATGTTCAAATTATGGATACCCCAATATTTGCCTCTGTCTTTTTCCAACCTTCGAGTATCTTCACCTGCAAGCGCATGATTCACATCATGTTCAAATCTTTTCAATTATACAAATGAAAACGAATCATCAACGAAATTCGCCTGGAAACAGTCGTATTTGTCCATATCGCATTGTGATTATTGCCCCGTTTTCTCCTCCAATGGGGGGGATGGCCGTCCAGGCCGAATTACTGTCCAATTTGCTCGTCCGAGAAAAGGTGCCGGTTTCTAAAATTAGTTATACACAGAAAATTACAGGCCGTTTTCAGTGGCTTGAAAAGCTTAGAGGAATACGGACTATAGCACATTTGATTACATTTATAAAGAAATGCATGAAAGAGGCGAGAAAGAATACCATTTTTCACGCATTTGGCTGTTCTTTTAGGAGTTTCTTTTTGTGGGTAGTCCCTGCACTTTTCATTGCTAATCGGTTTGGGGTGCCTGTCATTATCAACTATCGGGGGGGAAACCTGGAACGTTTCTTAAAGAAATATAAAAAATTACTTCTGTTTTTTCTGAAAAAAGCAAATGCTATTGTTGTTCCCAGTGAATTTTTGCACTATATTTTTATTAAAAATGGTATTTATGCGCACATCATTCCTAATATCATCGAACCTATAGAGCCGATTTCAAATTCAAATCATCATGCCGAAGGCCCACATATTTTAGTCAATCGAAATTTTGAAACCATTTATAATATTCCTTGCGCGATATATGCATTTGCTCTGGTACAAGCCAAAATACCTGACGCTCGACTTACCTTGATCGGGGATGGGACAAAACGTGAGGAGTTAAAAAAGCTTGTAAGTGAGTTGCAGTTAAAACATGTTACTTTTACCGGCCCTTTGCCTAATCACGAAGTGCGTCGTTTGTTACAGCAATGCGATATACTATTGAATCCAACGAATGTGGATAACCTGCCTATCTCTTTGTTGGAAGCCATGAGTGCCGGCATTCCAATAATCTCTACGCAGGTTGGAGGTATCCCTTATTTGATTGAAGACCGAAAGACGGGGATATTGGTTGCTCCCGATAATCACATCGAAATGGCCCGGGCTGTTTTGGAGCTACTCAAATCGCCGAAGCTGAGAGAACGCTTGGTGCGTCATGCAAAAAGAAAATCCCGTGAATTCTTATGGCAAAATGTCTGGCCGAAATGGCGATCAATGTATGAAACCCTCCACCGGCGATACATCGAACGCTCCGAATTATCTGCGATCCCACCGAACTCAGCGCCGGAAATAAGTTCATCAAAAGAGTTGGGTCCTGTAGCTAAATGAAATGAGAGGATGAAGTTATGAACATCCTTGGTATCTCTGCTTATTATCACGACAGCGCTGCCTGTCTTGTCCGGGATGGCGATATTGTTGCCGCCGCTCAGGAAGAACGATTTACCCGCAAAAAACATGATTTCCGTTTCCCCCATCATGCAATCGAATATTGTTTAAAGGAAGGAGGCATCCGTGGGACGGATCTAGACTATGTTGTATTTTATGATAAGCCCTTTTTGAAATTTGAGCGCCTGCTTTTGACTTATCTTGCCTATGCTCCTCGCGGATTGAAGTCGTTTTTAATGGCCATGCCGCTATGGCTCAAACAAAAGTTGTGGATTAAAGATTTGATCGCCACCGAGCTGGATTTCGATGGCAAAATATTGTTTCCAGAACATCACGAATCGCATGCAGCTTCGGCATTTTTCCCTTCTCCGTTCAAAGAAGCGGCCATCCTCACCGTGGATGGAGTAGGGGAATGGGCCACGGCGAGCTACGGCATTGGCAGAGACAACCAAATCGAAATTCTGGCTGAGATGCAGTTCCCGCACTCGCTGGGACTTTTGTATTCCGCTTTTACCTATTTCACCGGCTTCAAAGTCAACAGCGGAGAATATAAGCTCATGGGCCTGGCGCCCTATGGTGAACCGAAGTACGTGGATCTGATT
>WGED01000330.1 GCA_015492915.1 Cyclobacteriaceae bacterium | reverse complement strand
GCGGAGAGGAAGGGATTCGAACCCCCGGTACCCTTTTGGGGCACACTCACTTTCCAGGCGAGCACCTTCGACCACTCGGTCACCTCTCCGATTGACCCGTTTTAAAGGCCTCAAGGCCACAAATAAATTAATAAAAAACACTTTATCCAAATTTTAAAATAGTTTTTTGGGTCAGATCGGGGTACTCATTTCACCGCTTAAAGGAGTGGATAATTTTTGCTTAATTACGTCAATATTACCTTCAGTTCCCAACAAAAACATAAGTTTTGTGATCGCTGCTTCCCTCGTGATGTCATGCCCGCTCACTACACCGATCTCATCCAGAAATCTGCTCGTTTCATACCTTCCGTGCATTACTATGCCACCGGTGAGCTGCGAAACATTGTAAACAACGATATCCTTCCGGATCGCTTCACGCAAACACGAGATGAACCACCCGCTTATCGGGGCATTGCCAGAACCGTATGTCTCCAGCATGACGCCTTTCAGATCAGGGGTATTGAGCAAGTGCCTGACGATGTGTTCCTGCATTGATGGGAATATTTTTAAAATCAACACCTCTGCAGAAAACCGATCTTTTAAAACCAATTCTTCCTCAGGATTGTATCTCTTGATAACTGACTCATTGTAAGCAATGCGTATCCCGGCCCTGGCAAGAATGGGGTAATTATCGCATCCGAAGGCTGCAAACTGACTGCTCCGTTTTTTGTAAGACCTGTTACCGCGCATCAGTTGATAGTCGAAATAGACACATACTTCCGGGACCATGGGATTTTTGCCTTTTTTTGCAGAAGCGATTTCAAGGGCGGTTACGAGATTGGCCCTGGCATCGGAACGGATGGCGCTGATGGGCAATTGCGCTCCCGTAAATATAACAGGCTTGTTGAGCCCCTGAAGCATAAAACTGAGAGCAGAAGCTGTAAAAGACATTGTATCGGTGCCGTGCAGTATCACAAACCCGTCGTAAATATGGTAATTTTCATAGATGATGTGCGCCAGTTGCTGCCATTCGGATATCGTCACATTGGATGAATCGAATGGCTCCGGAAATGAAATGACCGTAATTTTGAGATCGAGGGATTTAAGGGATGGGACCCGCTTGACAATTTCGTTGAAATTCAGGGGTACCAAAGCACCTGACGGCCCATGCACCATGCCGACAGTCCCTCCTGTATAAATGATCAGCACCGATGCGCGAAGCCTCGAGGCAGGGGGCCGGCTGACCTCCACGATCCTGTATTTCGGTGGTATTTTAGCCATTTTCAAATATTTTTCGGGCATTCAGGGTGGTGGTTTCCGCCACATCATTAAAAGAAGTTTCTTTGAGCACCGCCACTTTCTCTGCTATGATCCTCAGGTATGAAGGGTCGTTTCGCTTACCCCTGTGGGGTGTGGGCGTCAGATAGGGGCTGTCCGTCTCCAGCACAATACTCTCCAATGGAATTTCCGGCATTATTTTATCGAGCCCCCCGTTTTTAAAGGTCACTACTCCGCCAATACCTAAAAATAGCCCTAAATCCATTATTTTGCTGGCTTGTCCGGCGTCACCTGTAAAACAGTGAAAGATCCCCTTCAGCCTCCCGTCCTGGTGCTTCGACACGAGATCTATCGTCATATCAATAGATTCGCGGCAGTGGATCACCACCGGCAGACCAAGCGATTTGGCCCATTCGACCTGTGTTTCGAAGACGCTGATCTGTTCTTTGATATGACTTTTGTCCCAATACAGGTCCGTGCCTATTTCCCCGACAGCGCAAAATTGCCGGTCATTCAACAACTTTTCAACCTTGCTCAACTCGTCCCGGTAATTTTCCTTCACGCTGCACGGGTGCAGGCCCATCATGGGAAAACAGTAATTTTTATACTTCGCCTCCACGGCAAGCAGGCGGTCGGTTGTGCTGCTATCCACATTAGGCATAAAGATTTTTTCGATTCCCCCTTCCCTCGCTTTTCTGATTACCTCATCAAGATCATCATCGAACTCTTCAAGGAAGATGTGTGCATGGGTGTCCGTCAGCTTATTCATGAGCGCAAAAATACAATAATCTCCATAGCCTGTTCAGGCGAGTTCAAGTTTTTTGAAACGATATCCCCTTTTGCTGAAATGATCAAGATACCGCGGCAGCATATACTGCAAGTTTGCTTCAGCCTTGTAGTTGTCGTGAAACACCACGACGGACCCCGGGCATGAGCATTTAATTATTTTTTCAAGGCTTTCGGCCGGATGCGCCCCGGCATCAAAATCATACGTCAGCACATCCCACATCACAATACGGTGTGTTTTTTTGAGTGACCTGATCTGACTAATGGTGATCTGACCATGGGGCGGTCTGAACAGGGGCATGCGGCCGGCAGGTAAATGCCCGGCGATCTCTGAGTCGCATTTCCTGATATTCTCGAGGTATGACATTTTACCTGTTTTCCATCCCCTCAGGTGGTTGTAGGTGTGATTTCCGGCCGCATGTCCCCGGTCAATGATTTTTTCAAAAATTGCCGGGTATCTGGCTATGTTGTCGCCCACACAAAAAAAAGTCGCTTCCGCATCATGACTTTTAAGCAATTCGAGAACATATTCGGTAAGCCCGGGGACCGGGCCGTCGTCAAAAGTCAGATAAATTTCATCCTTAGCGCCAGGGACCTGCCAGAGGAGCCCCGGGGCGATTTGCCTGATAATCCATGGTGTTTTATAAAAGCGAATCAAAGGGATGTCCTTAAGAATTTTTGAAATCTACGGCGCAGGTAAACAGGGTGATGTCATCGTTGAAACCGTCACTCTTTTTGAATTTTTCCATATCACTGATGATGGCCTCATTCAGTTTTTCGGGCTCCTTTTCCTTATTTTGTTCTATCACCCTGAATAGTTCCTTGTCACCGAATTCTTCTCCGTCTTCATTGTTGATCTCCGTCAGCCCGTCGGTAAAAGCACAAATGGTAAATTTGTCAATCCCTTCGACAAGGCCGATGTCGAGAAACGGAAGACTTTCAAAAGCGCCCAGCACGGTGGAGCCTGTCTCGAGAAATTCCATTTTTCCGTCATGGATTAGCACCGGGGGATTATGGCCCGAATTCACATATTTTAGTCTGTGTGATCTGATATCATAGATAGCAGCGAAAAACGTGATAAAGTGCTGGCCTTCGGCATTGGACATCACCAGGTGATTAAGTTCGGTAACAATATCCTGCAACAGGTTGGTCTGACGTGTGAGCGTGCGCAATGAAGCCTGAAAATTGGACATCAGCAATGCGGCAGGGATGCCCTTGCCCGATACATCGGCAATGCAAAACATGAACTGGTTCTTCCCCATTTCGATAAAATCGTAATAATCACCCCCGATGCTGTGGTGCGGCTTATAAAAACGGTCCGCCTTGATGTGCTCATTATCAGGCAATTTCTTCGGAAAAAGGAACTTCTGCACATTACCGGCAATCTCCAGTTCGCGCCTGATCATCTCCTGTTCTATCTGCTTGCGCGCCAGTTTTTTATTCTCGATGGCCACGATGATGATGTTGCTCAGGGCCTGGATAAAATTCGTATTGACAAAATCACCCTTTTTGTCATTGGCCCCGCTGATAAAGACGAATGCCAGCTTGCGCTTTTTATGGGCAATCGGAACAATGATCTTAAACTCATCGAAAGGCGGACTGACCGGCTCATCGATCATCTGAATGTCATCATATTGCAGAAAGGATTCGTCAAATTCGTGTTCTGAAAAATCCGTTTCCGTACCGAAATGCACCTTGCAGTTCCATTTATCATCGAGCACGTACAGCGCCAGTTTTTTGATGTTAAGGTTGGCCCTGACCGTAAAACCGTAAATTTTGTACAGCGACTCCTCGGGCAAATTATTGTTGATGGCCTGAGTGATCTCCAGGAGGGAATTGAGCTCCAGTTCTTTCAGATCGTATTTGGTCTTTAAAGTCTCCTCAGTCATCATGAGTTCAAAAGTGTTTTGGGGTCATATGCATCGCGCAGGCCATTGCCCAACAAGTTGAATGACAACACTAAGATACAAATAGCCAGGCCAGGAAAAAGAATGAGGTGCATACTATTTTTTGTGCCGATCGACTGAAAGCCCTCGAATATCATCATGCCCCATGACGGTGTAGGCGGTTGCACACCGAGCCCGAGAAAGCTGAGACCCGCTTCGAGCAGGATGGCCGCAGCAAAATTTGCCGTGGCGATGACAATGAGTGGACCTGAAATATTGGGCAAAATGTGGGAAAAGACAATCCTGAAATTTTTAACGCCAAAAGCCCGTGCCGCCTCCACAAATTGCTTTTCTTTCGTCACCATGATCTGCCCCCTCGTGATACGCGCCACATCAACCCACATGGTGAGACCAACCGCTACGAAGGCAACCCACACGCCCCTGCTCTGCAGCGCCATGCTGATGGCGATGACGAGGATGATGCCGGGGATTGACCACGTGACAGACATCAGCCACATGATAAACATATCGATCTTTCCCCCGAAAAACCCGGACAGCGAACCCATTGACATTCCCAGAAACATAGAAATGAGCACGGCCAAAAAGCCAATGGAAAGTGAAATCCTGGTGCCGTACAGCAGGCGGCTGAGCAGGTCGCGCCCCATCTTGTCGGCGCCGAGCCAGTAGGTCCTGGATTCAAAATTTTTTGCCTTAAACTCATGGAGGAGATCATGGTAGGAAATGGCTTGCTGTGCCCCGTGCACGTCTTTAAATCGGATAAGGGTATCGCCGGAAGAGCGCACCTCTATTTGTGGTTTTTCCATGCCGAGGGATTTTACAGCATCGAGCAAGTCGTATTCCTGCCAGTAATCTTTTTTGCCGAAAATTTTCGTCCTGACCGTCATGCCATCTACTTTATGATCGAGAACAGGGACTATCATGTAGGGATTTTCCTGCCCGTGCAATGCTCTTTGTATAATATTTCCTTGTTCTACAAGCCGGTTTTTCCTGATTTTGAGGAATGTAGCAGTGAAGCCGGGAGGTTGTTTCTGTATCTGCACAGCACCGTCGTTGGCGTCGGGCGTATGGTCGGGCATGATCAGATATCCGAGCAAAGAGATAACCACCGCCAGCAAAATAACAAAAAGCCCGAAGAGGGCGGGTTTGTTATTCAGAAGTCGTTTTTTGATGTAATAACCCGGCGGTCTCGATTCCCCGTTTAATGTGCTCATCAAAGATTGCTGTTATGAGCCAGCAGGCCCGCTTTGGTGGCAAGATAGTAATATTTCGCGTATTCCTTTTCGAAATGTACAGGTTGCACACCCGCTGTATCGTTTGGAGAAGTAAAGCATTCTACCCAGCCTTTTTTCAGCAATCCTTCCAGTGTTTCTTTCAGCATCCCATCATCCATTTCCACCACAGACGACAACTGCCCGAATGACATGACAAAGTATAATTCATCAAGCACTTCAAATTCCGCCTCGCTCATTTTTTATATAAAATCAGATCGAAATCATAAATTTAAAACCTGTCCGCTTACCAGTCCACAGCCCACTACCTGGCACCCAGCACCCAGCACCCAGTACCCAGCACCAGTACCCAATACCCTCCACAATTCAAAACCACGCTCATATTTCAAAAAACTTTTTAACTCTTAAAATCCCGCCCCTTCCACCGCCAACCACCGAAATGTACAGCTATTCCAAAAAACAGCACATAAAAGGGGTACAATACTTCCATCAGTAAAAATAGCCAAAATCTCATGCGCAACCCACTGAATGTCACCACCTCACGAAGAAAGAAATAGTCGAGCACCATCTTCACAATGACAACGTTGGCCATGGAAATCATTAATTCCCCATGATAAAAAGGTAAAATCAGCGCTGTCAAAAACGAAAGGTAAAACACAAAGAGAAACACCGGCAGCACCCAACTGCCAGCGAGCAGGTGTTTGTTCCATTTCGATGCCCATCGCCTGCGCTGGTGTACCACATCACGCAATGACCCGCCGGCTCCGGTTCTTATAACAGCTCTTTGGTCTTTGATGAAATGGGCTGATCCGGGAAACGCTGCATAGATTTTCTGCATTAAATACACATCATCGCCCGTGGCATGGTGCGCGACGCTTTCATAACTCCCAACCTTATCAAATGCCGTTTTGCGAAATGCCAGATTGGCGCCGTTGCACATAAGCGGATAACCGAGAGCAATCATCGCGGCGCCGGAGCCCATCAGGCTGGTGAATTCAAATGATTGCATTTTCGAAAACAGGCCCGCTCCCTCATCAATCACCACAGGCCCGCTCACAAACATGATCTTTTCATGAGAAAATGGCGATTTTATAGCCTCCAGCCAGTCGCTCCCCACACGACAGTCCCCGTCGGTCGTCACGATGATATCACCTTCAGCATTCACAATACCGGTGAGCAAGGCAGCTTTTTTGGGTGCCATATCCTCATGCAACTCAGCGCTTATGATCCGCGCATTCAGCTTTTCATGAGAAATCAATGATTTTTCAACAACAGAAACCGTGGCATCCTCCGACCGGTCATCGACAATGATAATCTCAAACTGTCTGAGCGACAATGATTGCCTGGCGAGATCATCTATGAGGTCGGAGATATTTTTTGCCTCATTTCTCACGGCAATGACAACAGAGATAAAAAGACCATCCGATTTGCCGGCAGGCTTCTGAAGCTTTTTGATCCGCCCCCACCCATACCACATCAGCAGCACAAAAATGTAGTAGAGCGTAAAAACTATGTAAAAATATTCAGGCATTGCGTGTAAAATTATGCATGTTTACCCAATTTTGAATGAACAACGGATTTATAATTTTGAACAAGCCTCCCGCTAAAGAAAAGATCATCCTCGGCATGGACCCCGGCACCTCGGTCATGGGATACGGGCTTATTTTAATCAAAGGGAGTGAGGTGGGTGTGATCCAGTACGGCGTCATTCACCTTTCGAAATATCCCTCCCACGCGCTTAAACTCAAAAAAATATTTGACCGTGTCATCAGCATCATCGACGACTTCCATCCCGATGAGGTAGCCCTTGAGGCGCCGTTCTATGGGAAAAATATTCAGTCTATGCTCAAGCTGGGGCGCGCGCAAGGGGTAGCCATGGCGGCAGCCCTCTCAAAAGACATCCCCATCACCGAATATGCTCCCCGAAAAGTGAAGCAATCCGTCACCGGCAACGGCAACGCCTCTAAGGAACAGGTTGCAAGCATGATCGGCGCCATCCTTAAAATAGAAGTGAAAGACAAGTTGCTCGACGCCACTGATGCGCTGGCCGTAGCGCTGTGCCACCATTACAACGAAGGAAAAACCTCCTCAGGGCCAAAAAGCTGGAAATCCTTTGTCAAAAACAACCCCGGAAGGGTGAAGTGAAACAGGAAGCCAAGAGTCGGAAGACAGGAGCAAAAAATAAGCGGTGTATGAAAAAATCATGGTTTTTTCATACATTTTTCCTGTCGGGTTTTTGTGTGGGAACTGTAAATAAAATCTGACTGTTGATGTATAGAACAGGCTTAACTCCTGTGTTTTTTTATGCAGACCTCTTACTTTTGGGTTTGGACTTTTTTGAGGAAATGAAGAGAACGACTTTTTCATCTTTGCTTTTCGCAGTATTCATATTTTTTCACTTTCATGCATGGTCGCAGGAAGTCGACAACAAAGCGGAACTCAAAATCGGCGCCTACACCGATGGCCTTAAATTCGACGGCCTTTTAAATGATCCCTGCTGGCAAAATGTCGATTCGATTGCAAACCTGACCATGGTAGAACCGGAACAGGGCGCCACACCTTCCTTCCCGACAGTGATCAAAGTTTTGATGAGCGACAAGGAAATCATCCTGGGTATTATCTGTTATGATGATGATCCGGGCAAAATCGTCAGCTTTTCAAAAGCCAAAGACTCAGAATTGCGCGGCGAGGATTACATCAAATTTGTATTCGACACTTACAGAGACGGGCGTACGGGTTATATT
>WGED01000329.1 GCA_015492915.1 Cyclobacteriaceae bacterium | reverse complement strand
GTACAACTTGTCCCGCCAGGGCGGGAAGAAAATCAGCACGTTTGATGAGGAGGCATAATGCACCTTTATGGTGACGAGTCAAACGTGAACGAAGTGTCTGATTTTGAAGTAATTTAAGCTCGCAATAGAAAGGTTATTGAGAATTTTGGGTTTAACTAAATAATCATATTGTCATGCGAATCGCTGAGACTCAAATTCAGGAACAAAATAGTTTGCTAATAAATGACCATAAAAAGTCTTTTGAGCAACTTGCTGAAAAGCTTGATAAGAAAAACGTCGATATTTCATTGATTTTGGAACGCCTGAAAGATTTTCAGATTGCGATTCCGAGTTGGGCTTTGGGGCAGGGAGGCACGCGATTTGGTCGTTTTTCCGTAGGTGGCGAGCCCGCCAATCTCGAACAGAAAATAGAAGACATCGGTCTGTTACATACCCTGAATGCTTCAAGCGGATCGATTTCCCTGCATATTCCATGGGATATTCCGGATGACGCCGAAAAAATAAAATCTCTTGCCGACAGCCTTAATATCAAGTTTGATGCTGTCAATTCAAACACGTTTCAGGACCAGCCGGGCCAGGAGTTGAGCTACAAATTCGGATCACTTTCTCACACTGATCCGGCAGTCAGAAAGCAGGCGATAAACCACAACATTGAGGTGATACGCTATGGTGAATTGCTCGGATCAAAATCCATCACCGTGTGGCTGGCCGACGGGGCGAGCTTTCCGGGACAACAAAATTTCAGGAAGGCTTATCAGTGTACACTTGGTTCGCTTGAAGAGATTTACCAGGCGCTTCCTGAAGGCTGGAGGGTTTTTGTGGAGTACAAACCTTTTGAACCGGCCTTTTATTCCACGGTTATTAACGATTGGGGCACGTCTTTTTTACTGGCTTCAAAACTTGGCGACAAAGCATACACCCTAGTTGATCTCGGGCATCATTTACCCAACGCCAATATTGAGCAGATTGTGGCAATCCTGATGTTGCAGGGCAAGCTTGGGGGCTTTCATTTTAATGATTCAAAATATGCTGATGATGACTTAACGGTCGGGAGCATCAAGCCATACCAGTTGTTCCTGATTTTCAATGAACTGGTCGAAGGCATGCATTACTCAGATTCAAAACCGGAGTTGGCCTGGATGATCGATGCAAGCCATAATGTAAAGGATCCGCTCGAGGATTTATTGCAGTCGGTTGAGGCTGTAAAACTCGCCTATGCCCGGGCCCTGATCATCGACAGAGAAAAATTGTGGCAATGTCAGGAGGAAAATGATGTGGTAATGGTGCAGGAATTATTGCAGGATGCTTTCAGAACGGATGTGAGACCATTGCTGGCTGAAGCAAGATTACAAAATGGAGCAGTTATCGATCCGGTAGGGGCATTCAGGTCATTGAAAGTCAGAGATCGATTGATCGAAGAAAGAGGTGCAGGCTCGGCAGCCACAGGTTTATAAAGATCCGGATTCTGTTTCCTGACAAAGTCTTAAAGTGTATCTTTGGCATTCGATGAAAAAACCATGATTTTTTCAAACCAACATATAACCAGGCCAACAGTAAGGTTCAGAAAATGGACCAATACCCCCTATGCCGTTTTCAATTCCCTGAAAAAAGAAATTCACATTGGCTTCGTCTCGATGATAATCAGGGATATAAATACCCTGAAATCCATGACTTTGAGACCTTTTTTTAAGGCCGCAGAAGAGGGGGATGAGGAGGAGTCTCATGAAAAATCATCGATTTTTCATGACGGGGTGCAAGGTAATTTGCTGTCGGATGAGCTGACTTTTCAGACTGTGGCGGGTACATTTGTGGAGGATTTAAGTAATTCAAATAGTATTAGTTTTTATTTATTAAAGGCCCTTTTGGGGCCTTTTTTCATTGGTGGAGATTTGGATAATCATCTTTTAATGAAATATAGAAAAGTGAATTGTTATGAGAAAATGGGCATTTTTTCTTCTGTGTTTGCTCAAAGGGCATTTGTCGTTTGGGCAGGTTGATACGACAATCGTAATGGATGACCTTGTGATTTCTGGTAATAGGATTCAAACACCGTTTTCTGAAGCCTCACGGAATATCCAGGTGATACGGTTGGAGGAAATAAGGCATTATCCCATAGAGAGTATTCCCGAGATATTGAGTTACTCGCCCGGCGTTGATATCAGACAACGAGGACCTGTTGGTGTGCAGAGCGATATTGGCATCAGAGGAGGCACCTTTGAACAGACATTGATTTTATTGAACGGGATGAAACTAACCGATCCGCAGACAGGGCATCACATGATGAATATACCCGTTCCATTTGACAATATCGGCAGGATTGAGGTTTTGAAAGGGCCGGGAGCAAGGATATATGGTCAAAATGCATTTGCCGGTGCCGTGAATTTTATTACGGAAATACCATCAGAAAGGCGAATCAGGTTTCGGGGTTACGGAGGCAGTTTCGGAAGTTATGGAGGAAATCTGTCGTTATCGCTTCCTGCCGGGTCTTATCGCCAGTTGATTTCATTTTCAATCGATGGTTCGGATGGGTACAGGTATAATACCGATTACAGAATTTATAATGGCTTTTATGAGTCTGAACTTTTGGCGAAGAGCGGGAAATATAACTTGATAGTGGGTTACGCAGACAGAAAATTTGGCGCCAACGGCTTTTATGCCAGCCCCGATTATACTGAACAATATGAGGAGGTGAGCACCGGATTTGCAGGATTATCATATGAAAAGGCACTAAAAAACCTGACTGTCAGGCCGAGGATGTATTGGCGATGGAATCGGGATAAATATCTATTTATAAGGAGTAAACCCTCAATTTATCAGAATCTTCATATCACCAACACGTTGAATTTTGAAATAAATGCTTCTTATCGGAGCAGGCTGGGGGTTACTGGCTTTGGCATTGAGTACAGAATTGAAAATATTACCGGTGACTGGATAAGGGGAGGAGAAGAGTCAAAAAGTAATTTGGATGGTTTTACACGAAATAATTTTGGGATTTTTATCGAACAAAAAGCGAAAATCGGTAAAAAATTGGATGTTACGCCAGGGGTTTATATAAACTGGAATTCCGATTTTGGCTGGAATACATTTCCGGGCATTGATATTGGATTTAGTGTAAATGAGGATTTAAGAGTTTATGGAAACATAGGACGATCATACCGTGTGCCTACATTTTACGAACAACATTACAATAGCCCTGTTGAGCAAGGTGACCCAAACCTCAGGCCTGAGCATGCGATGACATATGAGGTTGGGGTCAGATTTATGAAAAAAGGAATTTCGCTGGAAGGCAATTATTTCTACAGGCAAGGCAGTGAATTGATCGATTGGGTGTTTGATGCTGTTGATAGTATCTGGAGAGCAAAAAATCACCAGAATGTCATGGCGGCGGGACTTGAGGTCTCTGTAAGTCTTGACTTTAAAAGGCTTTTCCATTCCCGATTTCCAATTTATAATATATCGGCATCCTACAATTTCATTGATCAATCGTTGAAAATAAGTGAAAGTATAATATCAAAATACGCATTGGAAAACATCCGTCATCAGATCATCATTGGTGTGGATCACAAAATATTCGGTCGTATCAGCAATAGTTTTAAAGTCAGGTATATTGACCGCGTTGAAAATCAGCCTTATGTTTTATTGGATGACAGGATATTTTATTTAAGTGAAAATAGAGGGTTAACCATATTCATTGAAGTCATGAATATTACTAATCAACAATATACTGAGGTGCTAACTCTGATGCCTGGCAGGTGGTTTCGTGGGGGAATTAAAATTTCTTTTGGGTTTTAGGGGTTACCTTCTGTATTGTGAATAGCATTAATAGCGAAAATGTTATATTT